>CAZHWA010000203.1:0-5007 GCA_964536175.1 uncultured Terricaulis sp.
GGATGCGATAGCCGCTATTGGTGCGCTCGGCGCGCGTTTCCAGACTTGCCGTGTCCAGGCCAGAGTTTGGCTCGGTAACCGCAAAGCACGCCTTGTCGCGGCCATCGATGGCCGGCGGCAGAAAACGCTGCTGCTGTTCGGGCGTGCCGAACTTCACGATCGGCATGAGCCCGAAGATGTTGAGGTGGATCGCGCTCGCGCCGGAGAACCCTGCGCCGGACTGCGCCACCGTCTGCATCATAAGCGCAGCTTCTGTCAGGCCGAGACCCGCGCCCCCGACACTTTCCGGCATGGCAACGCCCAGCCAGCCGCCCGCGGCGATATCGGCCACGAACTCTTCAGGAAATTTCCCGCTCTCATCCGCCTTCAACCAGTAATGGTCGTCATACTTGGCGCAGATCTCCTCGATTGCGTGCTTGATGGCTGTCTGCTCTTCGGTGAGGTCGATGGCAAAAGTCATAGGCTCTCAAATCTCGCGGGCGACAGCGCCGCCCAGTCTTCAGGGATCTCGGCGCCGAACACATAGGCCGTAATGATCTCCGCGGTAATAGGGGCAAGGAGCCAACCGTTGCGCGAATGGCCTGCAGCGACCAGAACGTCGCCCGAAGGACCAATCAACGGCCACCCGTCGGGCGACATCGGCCGCACGCCTGCCCAGCCCCGTTCCGCCGGCTTGACCTCGCCAGGCAGCAGCGCCTCGGCCGCTGCAAAGAGCCCGTCGATTCGAGCCTGCTCGACGCGGCGATCGGCGCGGCCGGACTCCAGCGTCGCGCCTAACACCACATCCTCGCGTCGCTGCGCCAAATAGAAATCCGGCGCCCGGAAGTTGGGCCCGAGCGGCTGCTTCAGGACCACCGGCGCGATATGACCTTTGGCTGGCGTCACGTGGCCCAGCGCCGGCGCCGCGCTGGAAAAGCGGCGGCAGCCCCAATAGCCAATCGCGAGCACGACAGCGTCCGCTTCGTAGCTCACGCCCTCGAAGGTCCGGACGCTGTGCCGATCTACGGTCTCCGCGTCGCGGCTGTATTCCAGGAGGACGCCGTGGGCGCGCGCCTGCATCCGCAAGCCGGTCAGCACGCGCAAAGGATCGGCGACCCCTTCGTCTTCAAGGAAGACCGTGTGTTCCAATCGGGCGCGCAAAGCTGTCCGCTTGCGCAGCTGTGCGGCGCGTAAAGGTTCGGCGCCTCGCCGCATCGCCCGCGCACGATGGACAAGCGCCGCTGCATCCTCTGCGCTAGGCGGCGCTATTACGCAGCCATCAAAACGTACGCCGTCGGCCCAAGCCGCGCCGGCGCGCCAGCGCCGCCACAGGTCGAACGAAGCAAGGGCGATTGCGTCGTGCGAGGAGGGTTCTACGCCTAAGGGTGCGAGCATGCCGGCCGCGGCGGCAGATGCGCCCGGCCCGTACACGCTGAGATCTTCGGCCTCGGCCTCGAGCAGCGTCACGCGCGCGCCCGCTTGCGCAAGCCGCACCGCACAGCAGAGCCCCACTACGCCGGCGCCGATGACCACCACGGATTTCATGCGCCCATCTCTGCGCAAACGACCCTGCGCCGCAAGCGGCAGTACGGTGTGCTAGGCTTTCGAGCGAGCCTCGGCCGCCAGGCCTTTACTCACAGCGGTCATCGCATCTACGCCTGCGTGCAGCAACGCCGCGGCAGACACGGGCCGACCCAGCGTACGCGACAGCGCGCGCGCGGCGGTTTCAAGCCGGCGCCATGCGCGCGCATCGATACGCACAGTGGTGTACGTAGCGACCCTCGTTTTGAGCGGCGTTTCTTTGCGCTTCGTCACAGCGGCCAGCGCCTTCTTCATGGCGTCAACGTGCGCGCGGTCCTTGTCCTTCTCGACTTCGGACAGCTGACGGTACGACTTGAACAGCTCTTTTGGCTGACTTGGATCGCCCTTGTTGCGCTTGATCCAGCGCTCGTGCACGTACGCCGCAGCGGCTTCGCGATCATTGGGAAACCGGCGCACGGCATCGTAGGCGTCGTAGGCGGCCTGCTTATTGTCGGTCTTGGCTTTGGCATGCAGCTTCGACCATGGTTGATTGACATCAACCATCACGCCACCCCGCATGCGCATGCGCGGCTTGCCCTTCTGCTCGGGATTGGTTTTCAACAGAGTGCGCCGCCAGGCGTCATGCGAGCGTGCGGCGAAATAGTCCGCCGCCTTGTCGCGAAGCGGATCGGCTTTTGCTTTAACTTTGGCTCTCTTGGCTTTGGCGGCCATTCCCTAGTCTAGCCGGCACAGTTTAGAAAAAAGCAAATGCTTACCCCCGGTTCTCATGCGTTCCCCACTCGGGTAGATCGAATTTTGGATCCGGATAGCGGTCGTCGACAAATGTCCTGCCGGCAGCCAGACCGACTTCGAGCAGCAACTCCATATTCGCCCGCTTTCCGTTGTCCATAAGATCGAGCGCAGCGAGCGCCTCGGCATCGAGTTCGCGGCCGATCAGGCGTTCGAGAGCGGTCATCGGCGGGGCAGGATCGCCGCGTTTCTTCAGCTTCGGCTTGGTGTCGAGATGTACGTCCACCCGCTGATAGTCGAGAAGCGGTGCGCAGCTGAGGCATGCGCCGGCCATGTCTCCGATCTCAGAATTGATATGCCAAGGTTTCTTCGGTTCTGAGAAAGCCTGCATCATCATCACGCCTTGCAGCTGCGTGTCATAGACCATGGAGCGCAGCGAATGCACGCCGCGCAACCCCGGCGGCAATCCTGCAAACGCTTCCCCATCTATCTTCGGGCGGCGCGCGCCCGTGCCGCAGGACGTCATCATCAAATTGTCGGCGCCTGCTCTCCAGCCGAACCGATAAGACGGCGTCAGTGCAATCAGAAACAACTGCATAGAGGGGTTGTTGTTGGCGCTGACGGCGCCGTCTACGAAGTACCCCTTCTGTGTCGGCCGCCGCTTTTCGTCGAAGGCGATGTCGATCACCACTTCATCGAAGAAGGTGGGCGCGGCTGCGCTGGCCAGAACGAGATCGACCAGCCGGTACCGCTTGTTCGGATAAATTCCGCTGTCGGCAGGCGGATCGTAGAATTGTCCAAGCGGATGGTTGGTCACCGCCCATGCGGACCCGGTGTCGATGCGCTTAGCATGAATGGCAAGCCCGGTTCTGAGATCCTGCGAGCCGAGCGTTCTGGTGGACAGCGTCGATTGCAGCGCGCGCCGCAGTTTCTTGGAGTCGAATTTGCACTGGAAAAACACGCCATCGCCGGCCGTACGGCCGAACACCTCCGGACCCAGGCGCATATAGAGCTCAATGAGCTCGTCAACGCTCAGTCCGAGCGCTAATCCCGTGGCGATAATTGCCCCGGTCGACGTCCCGCCGATCAAGTCGTAGTAGTCGCATAATCGGAAGGCGCTGTCGCCGCCGCTGCGCCGACGCAGCTCATTCTCTAGCGGCTTGAGCAGCCCCAGGGTGAGAACGCCCTTAACACCTCCACCGTCGAGCGCGAGGATGCGCTTGGCGCCTGTGTCGGGCGAAAGGTGCTCGAACAGCGTTCTCGGCATGACGTCCCCGCATTCCTTCTTAGCCGCGCAGGCGCGTCAAAAGAAGAGCAGTGTGGCGGGATCGCGGCCACGGTGAATCGCCCTGACCTCAGCGGCGAGAAACAGCCCTCCAGCGGCGTAGATTGCGCCCTCAGACCCTGCGCGCGCCAGCGCCAGCGCGCGGGCGTCAGCCACGTTCTCCGCAAGCGCGAGTTCCGCCTGCGGATTCGCCGCCGACGCATACGCGGCAATCTGCGCCGGAGCAGCGCCTTTATGGCGCGCCGCTGCGCAGACGATTGTGGAGAACCCCGGCGCCAGAGCGCCGACGATCGCGGCTACGTCCTTGTCGGCCGAGACGCCGCAGACGAGCACCGCCTTTCTGCCGCCTGCCAGCGCCTGGAAGCCCTCGCGTGCGACAGCGACGGCGAGAGGCGTATGGCCGACGTCGATGACGACGAGCGGTTCTTCACTCAGCACTTCCAACCGGCCCGGCCACCGCACGTTGGCAAAGCCCCTCCGCACCGCGCCGTCGTTGAGTTTGGCGATGTCGCGTGCGAGCGAAAGCGCCAATGCCGCGTTCGCGCGCTGATGTTCGCCGGGCAAGGGCGCAGCCAGTTCGCCCAGGACGGCGACTGGCGTGAGTCGGGTTCGTACCCCCCGCGCCGCGCAATGCTCCTCGATTACTGCAAACACCGGCGCGCAGCTCTCAGAGACGAACAGCATCGCGCCCGCCGGCGCCGCCTCGATCTTGTCGCGCGCGATCTCGGCCAGTGTCGTACCCAGCAATTGTGTGTGCTCAAGATCGAGCGCCGTGAGGGCGAGGCGTTTGGCTTCGATGAGCCTGACCGGATCGAGCCGGCCGCCAATGCCTGCTTCCCAAACCGTATGCGTGCAGCCGCGGGCAGCGAACCAGTCGGCGGCAATCAGGAACAGAAATTCGAAGCCGCCGAGTTCTTGCGTCAGTCCTACGACCTCGGCCGCCCCTGAAACGCGGTCCCAATGATGCTGCAGCTCGACGTCGCCAATGTCTTCGCCGTCAATTCGAAAGCGTTCGCTGAGATCGAACAGATGCGGAGATGTAAACAACCCAACGCTGGCGCCCGGCTGCTGCAACAGGGCCGCAGTTATGGCGGCGGTCGAGCCCTTGCCGTTGCTGCCGACACTCACCGCCCCGGTTTCGCCGAAGCGCGCGAGGTCAACGCCAAGCTGCCAGGCGATCGCCGCGATGCGCTGCAATCCCGGCCCTTTGCCGAACTTTGGATAAGGGACGCGCCAAAGCCTCATTTCAAGGCGGCGGCGATGTTGGCGCGCCAGATCGTCTCGATCAGATCCCAGCGTCCGTGATCCTCCAGCGCAGCGATCATGGGATTGGAATTCACTTCAATCACGACGGGGTTCGAGTGATCGCCGCCGAGGTCGAACATGTCGACCGCGGCCAGCCGCAAATCGAGCGCCTCGGCGGCGGCCACTGCCACGCGGGTCAGGACCTCCGGCGCGCCATCGGTCAGCGC
>CAZHWA010000204.1:0-4997 GCA_964536175.1 uncultured Terricaulis sp.
CCCTGCGAGAACTGCCATCGCTCACGGGACTACGCCGCGGCGCCGCTCGCGTGCGCGGCGGCGAACGCGGTCCAGGGAACATCCGGCGCCGCCGGCGCCGATGCCGGCGTCTCGCCAACCGCCCCGAGCCCGAAATCCTCGGCGCCGAGCATTTGCGGCACTACGCCGGTTACACGCAGCTTCATGTCGAGCTGGTAGCTCTCGCCGCTGCCTTCCACGACGCGCAAGCGCACGGAAAACACCTGGTCGCGGAGCGACTCGATCGCGCTGTCATCGCTCAACGAAATGACGCCGAATTCGCGGTCGACGACGAAGCGGCCGGCGGCGTCGTCTTCGAGGTAGAAGCCGGGTTGGTCGTACGCGCAGGCGGCGAGCGCCTGGTCGATCGCGGTCGCAGAGGGCGCGCGCGCGGGATCGACGTTTATCGTGTCGAAGCTTTGCGCGAACAGATCGAGCGGCGTCGTCATGGGCCGCACTCTCGCGCCTTACGGCTAATGGGCCGTGAAGGAAACGTTTGCGAGTCGTTAGGATTATGCGTTGGCGTCGCGGGGACGGCGCCTGCTTCGGCAACGCTACGGAATCGTCGAAGGTTGCGCCGTCACGAACCCCAGCCGATGGCGGCTTTGACCTCGAGGAATTCTTCCAGGCCGAACTTGCCGCCTTCGCGTCCGAGGCCCGACTGCTTGTAGCCGCCGAACGGGGTGCCCATGCCGCCGAACGCGCCATTGATGTGTACGTTGCCGGCGCGCAGACGCCGCGCCACCCTGCGCGCACGCTCTTCCGAGCCCTGCACGTAGGCGGCCAGACCATAAGGCGTGTCGTTGGCGATGCGGATCGCCTCCTCCTCATCTTCGTAGGGAATGACGACGAGCACAGGTCCGAAGATTTCTTCGCGCGCGATGGTCATATCGTTGCTGACATTCGCGAACACCGTGGGCTTCACGTAATAGCCGCGATTGAAGCCCTCTGGACGGCCGACGCCGCCGGCGGCGACGGTGGCGCCCTCCTCGATGCCCTTCTGAATCAGGCCTTGCACTTTCTCAAACTGTTTGGGGTTGGCCAGCGGGCCGATATTGCCTTGCTCGGCCTTGTCTGGTGCGGCAACCTTGATGCTGCTGGCCGTCTCGGCGGCGATGGCTACGACTTCATCGTATTTCGAGCGCGGCGCCAGCATGCGCGAAGGCGCGTTGCAGCTTTGGCCGGTATTGTTGGACATGTGCATCATGCCGCGGCGCACCGCCTTCTGCAGGTCGGCGTCGTCAAGAATGATGTTGGGGCTCTTGCCGCCGAGTTCGAGCGCGACCTTCTTGATGCTCTTGGCGGCGTTTTCCATCACCGACTGGCCTGCGCGCGTTGAGCCGGTGAAGCTCATCATGTCGATGTCGGGATGTGCCGAAAGCGCAGCTCCCACGCCGGGGCCGTCGCCATTGACCAGATTGAAGACGCCGGGCGGCACGCCGGCTTCGTCCAGAATTTCCGCGAACAGCATGGCGTTGAGCGGCGCGAGTTCGCTAGGCTTCAGCACCATGGTGCAGCCGGCCGCAAGGGCAGGGCCCACCTTGGCGCAGACTTGGTTCATCGGCCAGTTCCACGGCGTGATCATGCCGACGACGCCGATCGGTTCTTTGATGATGCGCGAGCCGGGCTGATCTTCCTCGAACTTGAAGGTGTCGAGCTGTTTGCGCGCGTCCATGAGATAGCCGAGGCCCGCCGGCGCCTGCATCGCGTTCGCCATCGGCAACGGCGCGCCCATTTCCATGGAGATGGTCTCAGCCATTTCCGGCATGCGGCGCTGATAGATGGCGATGATCTTGTCCAAGAGCGCCTTGCGCTCGTCGACGCTCGATTGCGACCAGGTTTCGAACGCCTTCTTGGCGGCGGCGACGGCCTTGTCCACGTCGGCGGCGCTGCCCAGCGAGATGCGGCCCACGGGTTCCTCGTTGGCCGGGTTGATGACGTCATGCGTGCGGGGCTTGGCCGGGGCGACCCATTTGCCGTCGATGTAGAAATTGAGCTTTTCGCGCATCGCCTCGCTCCCATCTGTCAGGTGTCAGGGTTCAAGTATCAGATATAGTAACCCCAGGCGAGTTCGCGTCAGGGCAGGTATGAGTATGACGACGTCGAAGGAAACGAGGCCCAAGGCGGCGAAAGGGCGGCCGTTGCTTTGGTTCGCGGTGGTGTTGGCGCTCATCGCCGGCGCCGTCGCCGGCTGGTACGCGCGCGATTTCACTGCCGTGAACGCGTGCCTGGACGCAGGCGGCGGCTGGATCGCGCCTGGCGTCTGCGTCGGCGCGCCGCCGCCGGCCTCGCCGCCTCCGGCGCTATGAATCGGACGCCGCTGCGCACTTATGGCCGGACCAAAGCCCGCACGCTGAAACCGCGCCAGGCGGCGCTGGTGGATGTGCTGCTGCCGCGTCTGGCCGTGCCGGTGGAAGGGGAGATTGATCTGGATGCGCTGTTTGCGACTGACCCCCCGCCCCCTCGCGGGGCGGGGGTAGGGGGTGGGGGGCGTGAACTTTTCGCGCCTGCGCCCGAACGTCTGCGCACGCACCCCGTCGATCGCCCCCCCTCCGGCCGCTCCGCGGCCACCTCCCCCGCGAGGGGGGAGGTTGGCGCACCGCCGCTCGTTCTCGAAATCGGCTTTGGCGGTGGGGAGCATTTGGTGGCGCAAGCGGCCGCGCATCCCGGCGCGCGCTTCATTGGCGTTGAGCCGTTCTTGAATGGCGTTGCGTCGTGCCTGCGGCATATCGAGGAACAACTCCTCCTCCCGCTCGATGGGGGAGGTGGCCGCGAAGCGGCCGGAGGGGGTGCGCGCGCGGCCAGTGAAGAAAGAGCCTCGCGAGGCGCGAGCGGAAGCGCCGGCGGGCCTCACCCCCTCAGTCATCCTGCGCATGACAGCTCCCCCCTCGAGGGGGAGCGGGTGCGCAAGCTGAATATCCGGCTGCATCACGGCGATGCGCGCGATGTGATGGCGCGGTTGCCGGAGGCTTCGGTCGATCTCGTCTACATTCTTTTCCCAGACCCATGGCCGAAAGCCCGCCATCACAAGCGGCGGCTGATTCAGCCTGCGTTTCTCGACGCGCTTGCGCGCGTGCTAAAACCTGGCGGCGAAGTGCGGTTCGCGACGGATTGGGCGAACTACGCGGCTTGGACGTTGGAGCATGTTGTGCGCGATGTGCGGTTTGCGTGGATTGCCGAACGGGCCGAGGATTGGCGCACGCCTTGGCCGGGGCATGTGACGACGCGGTATGAAGCAAAGAAGCTGGGCGATTGCGCGCCGATTTGGCTGAGGTTTGTGAAACTCGACGATCGCGGTGATGAGGCGTTGCGGCCTCCGCCAGCGGCATAAAGCCGGACTTTTCCGGGGGGGCTTGGCGCAGGGGCGAGGATCGGCTATATCCACAGCCGTACATCGCTGATGCCTCCGATGGAGGTGTGAGCGGCGGCCCCGGGGCCGCCGCTTTTTGTTTAGCCTGGAGCCGCCTCTGCGCGCGACCAACCCAGTCGAAGAGCGCGTGATTGCGCTGATCGAGCCGACGGCCAAGGAGCTTGGCTTTCGGATCGTGCGCGTGCGCCTCTCCGGCAATCGGCGCAAACGGCTGCAAATTATGGCCGAGCGGCTGGCGGACGGGCAGATGAGCGTGGACGATTGCTCGCGGCTGTCGCGCGCGCTCTCGCCTGTGTTCGATCTCGAGGACCCGATTCAGGGCGAATACGACTTGGAGATCTCCTCGCCAGGCATAGATCGTCCACTGATGAGCCTGGAGGATTTCCAGCGCTTCATCGGCCACGAAGCTAAGCTCGAAACCGCCGCCATGATCGACGGGCGCCGGCGCTGGAAGGGCCAGATCACGGCGGTCGAGAGCGACGAGATCGTGCTGGCCGGCGAACACGGTGAAGCGCGGCTGAAATTTGCGCAGCTGTCGGATGCGCGCCTCGTGCTGACCGACAAGCTGATCGAAGAGGATTTGAAACGTGCACGGCAGGCGGAAGCTGCTGAGCAACAGAACGAAGCGAACGAAACGAAGGAAGGATGAGCGCCCTGCTCCCCCTCGATGGGGAGCTGTCATCGCGCAGCGATGACTGAGGGGGTGATGCGCAAAGCTGGAAGGATTGCCTCAAAGGGCGGTTCGTTGAGCTCGTGGCTTCACCCCTCCCGTCGCCGCTTCGCGGCGACACCCTCCCCATCGAGGGGGGTGGGTGTCTGAGCTTGAAAGGGAAGAGTGAAGTCATGAGCACCGGCATTTCGGCAAACCGGCTGGAAATTCTGCAGATCGCCGACGCGGTCGCGCGCGAGAAGTCGATCGAAAAAGAGATCGTCATCCAGGCGATGGAGCACGCGCTGCAGAAGGCCGCCCGCTCGCGCTACGGCGCCGAGCACGACATCCGCGCCGCCATCGATCCGCGCACCGGGGAGATGGAGCTGACGCGCATAATGACGGTGGTGGACGAGTCGATGCTCGATCCGGAAACGCGCCCGTTCAATCCCTCGACCGACATCATGATCGATGTGGCCAAGAAGACCGATCCGGAAGCCTTCGTCGGCAAGGAATACGTCGAAGGTCTGCCGCCGATAGAGTTCGGCCGCGTCGCCGCGCAGACCGCCAAGCAGGTGATCAATCACGAAGTGCGCGAGGCCGAGCGCGAGCGTCAGTACGGCGAATACAAAGATCGCGTCGGCGAAATCATCAATGGCGTGGTCAAGCGGGTCGAGTTCTACAACGTCATCGTCGACCTTGGCCGCGCCGAGGGCGTTATCCGCAAGTCGGAGCAAATTCCGCGCGAGAACCTGCGCGTGGGAGACCGCACCCGCGCTTACATCTACGACGTGCGCCGCGAAACCAAGGGCCCGCAGATTTTCCTGTCGCGGGCCAAACCGGAATTCATGGCGCGCCTGTTCGCGCAGGAAGTGCCGGAAGTCTATGAAGGCGTAATCGAGATCAAGGCCGCCGCCCGCGATCCGGGCTCGCGCGCCAAGCTCGCCGTGGTGTCACACG
>CAZHWA010000205.1:0-4970 GCA_964536175.1 uncultured Terricaulis sp.
GGGGTTTTCAGCGTGCGTTGATCGAGGCGCACGATGTGTGCGCCGCCCTCCTCGGCGGCTGTCGCGGACGCATAGAAGCGGCGGACCAGCTCGGCGCTCAAAGCGGCTGGCCGTTCTTGCGCGTGTAGCCGCCGCGACCGGGCAGGAATTTCATGTCGATATCGGGATACTCGCCCCAGTCCTCTTCGTTGCGTGAGCCGACGACGAGGAAGCGCGCGGGCTTGTCGGAACGATTCTGCAGATGATGGCCGTCGCGATCGCCAGCCCTGAAGCCGACGCAGTCGCCCGGGCGCATGATCTCCGCGCCGGCGTCGGTGACAAGCACGAGTTCGCCTTCAGTCACATAGACGAATTCATCTTCGTGGCTGTGCCAATGGCGCTGGCTCGACCAGACGCCTGGTTCGAGCGTGACGAGATTGACGTCGAACTGGCTAAGGCCGGCCGCATCGCCGAGGCGCAGCCAGCGGCGGTTCCTGCGCGGTTCGTTGTGGGGCGACGGATAACGCGTGCCTTCGCCCTTCGGAGCGGCCGTCGGATCGATTTTCTTCATGTTTGGCTCCCGTCTTCCACGGGCATCACGTCGAAGGTGAGCGTCAGCAATTCGGCGCCCTCCACGGGCGCGATTCCGTGCCAGATATAGGAGGGAAACAACACCAGTAGGCCCTCCCTCGGTTCGATCCACATTTCTGGCGCACAGCCCGCCACCGGCCGCTGAGGCGCACCCAACATGATGTGACCCGCCCGCGGGTAACGCCGTTGCTCACTCGGCGTATAGGCCGCCACATAAAGACCTGTGATCCAACCGCGATCGCGCACCTGACTCGGCAGATAACCTTCGTTCAACAGACGCATCGAGGCGGCGTTCTGATAGCGGTAGCGATCGGTGCGGCGCCTGCCCACCGGGTCTTCGGGCCCGAGACGCGAGATGTAGTCCCTGATGCCGGCGTCCGCAGCCTTCATGAAGGATGACAGCACCGGCAGCCGCACAGCTATGAGATTGCGTGGCGTCTGCGAGCCGTTGTGCAGCGTCTGATCCAGCGGATGCGCGGCGATCCGGTGTTGGCGGCGCAGAGCGTCGGCCAGCGTTGCGTTGAAATTGTGTGTAGTAAAATAGCCGCTGGGCGCCTCCAACCCATAACTTTGCACAAGGCGCGGATAATCGTTGAACAGCTTGTAGCTCTCATCGCCAAGTGCACGCAGCGCCAGCGCTTCGATCGCGATCAGATACTGTTCGTCCGGATCCTCCACCCGCAAGGCGCGGACAGTATCCAAAGCCTCCTGCGGGCGGCCGGCGCGAATGAGCGTGGAAAGAAGCGTGCGTTTGGCGTTGCGGTCGTTAGAAGCGATGTCCGCTGCATGGCGCAACGCTCTGAGGCCGTCATGTGGACGGTCGAGTTCGTCGAGGACCATGCCGAATGCAGTGAGCGCGGCCGGGTTCTCCGGCCACACCTGCAGCGCATCGGCCAGAACTTGCAGCGCCCGCTGGTAATGCCTGCCCCGATGCAACACGTCGGCCACGGCGAGCCGCAGCGCAATATCGTGCGGACGCCGCGCGATTTCAGCCTCCGCCAGCGCAGTCGAGCGCTCGCCTTCGCCACGTAGCCAGCGCACGCGCGCCAGCGTGGACTGCAGCGCCAGCGATGCCGGCCACTTACCCACGCCCTGCTCCAACACGGCCTCGGCTTCTTTCTTCTTGGCCTCGATGAAGAGGGCGCGCGCCAGGGAGAGGGCGAGCTCGGCCGAGTCCAGGCCCGGTCTGGCCATATCCTCATAGACCTTGAGCGCCTCGCCGCCTCGGCCCGCGCGGTCCAAGGCATTGGCGTAGTTGAGCTGCAGGGCGCGCAGTCGCGGCTGGTGCTTGAGCGCCTCTGCGGCCGACGCTACGGCGTCTTCATGACGTTCCTGCGAGCGTTGCACCTGACCCAACAAGGTCCAGGACTCAGCGCCGGGCGCCGTTTGCACGAATGCCCGCGCTTCTCTCTCGGCTTCCGCTTCGTCTCCCATGTCCAGCAGGCATCGTACAATGTTCACGCGCACTGCATCGGCATGCGGCAACAAGGCCCGTGCGGCGCGGTACACTCGAATGGCCTCCGCATAGGCGCCGCGCGCCTGCAGTACGACGCCAAGATCGTTGTAGTAGCCTGCCTCGCTCAGAGAGTAGGCGACCGCGCTGCGCAGATATCGTTCGGCCTCTTCGAGATTATTCTGCGTTCGTTTGATCAGCCCCATGAGGTGCAGCACCGACGCATCCGCGCGGAGCTGGTCGAACACGGGCTTCAAGACCTTTTCGGCGCCGGCCGCGTCGCCCTGCGCGAGTAGGGCGCGGCTGGCGTTGGCGATCGCTTGCGCCTCCCCCGCCGGTTTCATGGACCGTCCTCGAAGGGCGCAAATGCATTGCGCCCATCGCGTTCGTCGAAACCAATCAGATCGAACGCGGCGCGCATGTGCGGGGGCGCCGGAGCCTCGACAGTGAGTTGGCCACCGGATGGATGCGGCAGCCGGATTGCTCGCGCGTGCAGCTGGAGCGCACCCTCCAGGCCGTTCGGCGTTGGCCGGGCGCAGGTGTACTTGCGATCTCCAGCGATGGCGTGGCCGATCTCCGCCATATGAAAACGAAGCTGGTGCGTACGGCCGGTAACAGGACGAAGACTTACCCAAGTTGCACGCTGCGCCGCCTCCGAGATCACCGCATATTGTGTGATCGCGTGCACGGCGCCCTCTTCGCTCTGGAGAGCTTCGACCATCATTTCGCGATCTGCTTCGCGCGCCCCGGGGGCTTTACGCATCCAGCCGCGAATTTCGCCTTCTTTCGGCCGCGGCGAACCCAGCACGATCGCCCAATATATCTTCATCGTATTGCGATCGCGGAACGCCTCACCCAGCGCGGCCGCAGCGCGCGGGTGGCGCGCCAGAACCAGACAACCGGACGTGTCGCGGTCGAGCCGATGCACGAGCTTGGGCCTTTTCTCTGCCTCGAACCTGAAGCCGTCGAGCAGGCCATCGAGGTGGCGTGCGGTTTTGACGCCGCCCTGCACGGCAAGACCAGCGGGTTTGTTAAGGACGATCACATCGTCGTCGCGATGAATGACGAGCGATCGGACGAAGTCCCGATCGCGTTGTGAAAGCGCGTGAGCGGCCGGGCGCTCGGCCGCATCGGGCAGCGGAGGGAAACGCACATTCTGGCCGGGCGAGACACGGTCGGACGACCTCACGCGCGCCCCGTCAACGCGCACCTGACCTGTGCGGATGAGTCTCTCAATCTGCCCCTGCGTCAGATGCGGATAACGCCGTCGCAACCAGCGATCGATGCGCACGACGCCGTCATCCGTTGCGACTTCGACGGTCTCGACCGACCTCATGCCCGCCCAATCCGATTCAGATGGTGTTGTATCCCTAGCCGGATAAACGCGCTCGCAGATTCTGCGACACCGCGCGCGCGTCGTAGGCATTGGGGTCGTCAGGCTTGGCGCCCTCGCCCATACGAATCTCCAGTGTGGCGGCGCGGGCGCGTTGGCCCTGCCCCCCGCCCAACGGCAGATTCACGCCCACGCCGACGCTCGCACCGCTGCGCCTGCCCCATGAGCCACCGCCGACGCCAATGCCGACACTGGGGCCGCTGCGGTAGGTGTTCTGGTCATCGAGCGTCCGACGATCGACCCAGAACCATTCGCGGCCGTTTTGAAGGGTAAGATCGGCGGCCCTGAGCAACGCGTAATCTTGCAGCAGCTGGGCATCCGCCGCGCCACCGGCCCGGTAGGTGACGAAGTACCGGTGGCTCTCGATCTGCGTCTCCGAGTAGCCGACGCCGTTCGGGCTCGTCGCGGCGGCATAGGGCGGCGGGGTCGTCGCGCAGGCCGTCAGCACGGCGCAGGCGGCGGCGAAAACAAGAGTGCGGATCATGGCGCTCGGTCCTTGTATGAATGTTCGCGGGCGTCATCCTATCAGGATTGCGTCCCGCGCGGGGGTTCAAGCCCGAGTGATCGCAGCAGTTCCGCCATATCGACAGGGAGCGGCGCTTCGAACCGGCGACGTCCGCCTGCCGGATGCGGGAGGTCGCGGCTGGCGGCGTGAAGCATGAGCCGCGGGATCTGGACCGTGCCGAGCTGAAAAAGGCCGCCATACTTGCCATCCCCGGCGATGGGACGGCCGATTGCGGCTAAATGGACGCGGAGCTGATGCATGCGCCCCGTCTCGGGACGCAGCTCAACCAGCCCCGCCGCCGGCGTCGCCGCGAGTGTCCGATAGCGCGTCAGCGCGGACTGGCCGTTCGCATCGATCATCATCAGGTCGAGGCCCTTGCGGCGCGTCTTGCGCAACGCGAGGCCAATCTCGCCCTCTTCCGGGTACGCCGCGCCGCCGCACACGATCGCCAGGTACATCTTTTCGACATCGCGCCCCGCAAACGCCTTGGAAAGGTACGCTGCTGCCGGTTTGGTCCGTGCAGCGACGATCACGCCCGAGGTCTCACGGTCGAGCCGATGCACGAGGCGCGGACGCTTGCCGTTGGATTTCGTGAAGGCCGCAAGCAGGTCTTCAAGACTACGGTTGACCCCGGAGCCGCCTTGCACCGCAAGCCCGGCCGGTTTGTTCAAGACCACCATGTGCGCATCTTCGTCCAGGACGCAGGAACGCGCGTACGCCGCGTCTTGAACGGTCAGCGTCACGGCGCTGGCGCTGCTGGCTCACGCGAGGCGGCTGCAGCGCGCTCCAGTTCTCCGAGCAGACTATCCAGACGCTCCCGGTCGTACCAACGGCCGGCCGCCATGACGCCCGCCGGCGACCGCAGCACGCTCAAATCGTGCTGAGGGTCGCCATCCAGCAGGAGAAGGTCTGCCCGCGCGCCTTCGCGGACAGCGCCGAACTCACCTTCGGCGCCGAGGAAACGCGCGCCATCCAGCGTGGCGATGCGCAAGACCTCCGTCGGCGTGAAGCCGGCAGCGGTAAAGAAGCCGAATTCCTCGTGGATCGAA
>CAZHWA010000206.1:0-4927 GCA_964536175.1 uncultured Terricaulis sp.
GGCGCGCAGGGAATTGAATGTGGCAGCCATGGTGTTGGCGTCGAGCACGCCGCCCGCGGCGTCCATTTTGTCTTCGAGATATTTGAGCCCCGCTTCGTCAGTGAACACTTTGAGGTCGCCGGCGAAGGTGAAGTCGGCCTGGCTGGCGAAGAAGGTGGCGCTCTGGATGCGATCGTCTCCGGTTTTGGCCATGTGCGCAAGTGTGGCGGCAAGCAGGGTGCCGCCGATACAATAGCCGACGGCATTGACGTGCGGGACCCCGGTTGCGTCCAGCACCGCCTGCACGGCGGCGTACACGCCCTCGCGCATGTAATCTTCGAACGTCGACTCGGCGAGTTCTTCGTCGGGATTGACCCATGAAACGAGGAAAACCGTATAACCGCGATCAACGAGCCAGCGAATCATCGAGTTCTTCGGCTGCAGGTCGAGGATGTAGAATTTGTTGATCCACGGCGGGAAAATCAGCAGCGGGGCTTCGTGGACGGTTTCCGTGGCGGGTGCGTATTGCAGCAGTTCGAACAAGCGATTGCGAAAGATCACTTTGCCTGGCGTGGTGGCCACGTTCTCGCCAACTTTGAAGGCGTCGAGATCGGCTTGCGTGATGGCCAGGTTGCCATGGCCGCGCTGCAAATCGTCGGCGAGCTGGTCGATGCCCTTCTTCAAGCTCTCGCCATGGGTCTGCAACAACGCCCGCAGCGCCGTCGGGTTGGTCATCAGGAAGTTGGATGGCGACGCCGCGTCGACCGCTTGCTTGATGAAGAACGCCGCTTTGCGCTTATCCTCCTCGTCTACGCCTTCGGCCTTCTCGACGAGGTCGGTGATAAAGTCTGCCGTCGCCAGATAGGTCTCCCGCAACATTGAGAACATCGGATTGGCGCGCCATTCGGGGTCGCGAAAACGTTTATCGCGCGCAGCCTCTTCGCTTGGCGGCGGCTCGCCCGTGATCAGCTGCTGGGCATGACGCTGCCAGATTTCACCGTAGCGGCGCCATAGCTGCGCATGCGAATCGCGGAGTGTCTCCGGCTGCAGCGCCAGCTGTGACCATACTTCGTTGAGCGCGGTTTGCACGCCGAGTGGATCGGGCCGCCACGCGGAGGGATCTTTCGATTGTTCGAGAAACGCCGTCGAGAAAACCTGGTTGGCGCGCGTCATGGCGGCGGTGAGATTGGCCGAGAGCTGAGCAAGGCTCTCGGCCGTCTGGTTTATGATGACTTCGTTCAACGGCAGGGGGGCCGGCTTTTGGGGCGCTGGGGCGGGCGCCGCCGCGGCCGCGGCAGCGCCTGGTGCGGCAGCGCCATCCTTCTTCTTCGCAGCGCGCTTGCGTGGCGCGGCGGAGGCGCCGTTCCCATCGGCGCGTTTGCGCCGTCGCTTCGGCTTCGGCGCGGGAGCGCCGGGCGTGTCGGGCCTCGCCGCCGGCGGCGTGTCTTCCCCATCCGTCATCGGGTTTCCCTCTCGGTGTCCGTCTTACCGCCGCTTCGCGCGGTGGCGCAAAGGCGGGGCTTGATATAGGACGACAGAACGGGGGTTTCCGGGAGCATTTGATGCGGACAGCGGCGGTACTTGTGGGGCTTGTGGCGCTGAGCGGGTGCGTGTCCCCGTCTGGGGAGGCCCCGGCCTGGTTCAACGAGGCGCAGGCCGACGCGGAGGGGGGCTTCCCGAGCTTGAGCGATGTGCCGCGCACCACCATCGCCAACACTGACCCGGCCCACTGGGCCGGCGTCGAAGCCGAACTCATGGCGGCGCGCGACGCATTGAAGAACCATCCGCGCGCCGAGCCTGCCCCGCCCCAGGACGCGGACGAGTTCGTAGAAGAGGCGCGCGAAGTGCTGGAAGAGTCGCGGCAGGCGCACCCGGACTGATCGCAGCCGCGCGATGAGCGTCTCCGAATTTCATAAGATTCGCCGTCTGCCGCCTTACGTGTTCGAGGAGGTGAACCGGCTAAAAGCAAGTCTGCGCGCCCAGGGCGTCGACATCGTCGACTTCGGCATGGGCAACCCGGACTTGCCCGTTCCTCAGCACATCGTCGACAAGCTTTGCGAGACGGCGCGTAAGCCGCGCACCAACCGCTATTCGGCCTCGCGCGGCATAGCCGGGCTGCGCAAGGCGATGGCGGGATATTACTGGCGCCGTTTCGGGGTCCGGCTCGACCCCGAGACCCAAATCGTCTCTACGCTCGGTTCGAAGGAAGGTTTCGCCAATCTCGCGCAGGCCATCACCGCGCCCGGCGACGTGATCCTTTCGCCCAATCCGTCGTATCCGATTCATGCGTTTGGCTTCATCATTGCGGGCGGCGTCATCCGTTCGATCGAAGCACATTCGCCGGAGCAGTATCTGAGTGGCATCGGACGCGCCGTGCGCCATTCCGTGCCGCCTCCGATCGCCATGGTTACCTGCTATCCGGCCAATCCCACGGCGCAGACGGCGGATCTGGATTTCTACAAGGACGCGATCGCATTCGCGAAAAAGCACGACATGTTCGTGTTGTCGGACATGGCCTATTCCGAGATCTATTTTGACGGCCGACCGCCGCCGTCGGTGCTGCAAGTGGACGGCGCCAGCGACATCGCCGTCGAAGTCAATACGCTGTCGAAGACCTATTCGATGGCGGGTTTTCGCGTCGGGTTTGCGCTGGGCAACGAACGGCTGATCGCGGCGCTGGCGCGCGTGAAGTCCTATCTCGACTACGGCGCTTACACGCCCGTGCAGGTGGCGGCGGCAGCAGCGCTTAACGGGCCGCAGGACTGCGTGGCCGAGATGCGCGCCACCTACCAGCACCGCCGCGACGTGCTCGTCGAGTGCTTCGCCAAGGCCGGCTGGGCCGTGCCCAGCCCCAAGGCATCGATGTTCTGTTGGGCGCCGCTACCCGAGCGGTTCGCCCACCTGGGTTCGGTCGAGTTCGCCAAACGCCTGATGAAGGAGGCCGAGATTGCAGTAGCGCCCGGCGCGGGCTTCGGCGAGTACGGCGACGGTTACGTCCGGATCGCGCTGGTTGAGAACGAGCAGCGCGTTCGCCAGGCGGCGCGAAATCTGAAGCGTTTTCTGCAATCAAACGCCGCACCTGCCGCGGCGGACTAGGCAATATGCCTTGACCTCATGCGCGTGGCTGTCGCATGGGCAAGGCGGTGTTGGAGCTGATGAAGATGACGATTTCTGACGATCTCGCCTTTGCCGCAGCGCGCGTGCCGATGGCGGCCGCGATCGCCGCTGCAAGGCTGGCGGGTCGGGGCGATGAGAAGGCGGCAGACCAGGCCGCGGTCGATGCGATGCGCACCGCGCTCAACGCCATGCCGATGAAGGGGCGCATCGTTATCGGCGAGGGCGAACGCGACGAGGCGCCGATGCTCTATATCGGCGAAGAAGTCGGGACCGGGGAGGGGCAAGAGATCGACATCGCCCTCGATCCGCTGGAGGGCACAACGTTAACGGCCAAAGCGATGTCGAATGCGTTGGCTGTGATCGCGTTCGCGACGCGCGGGGGACTGTTGCACGCGCCCGACACCTATATGGACAAGCTGGCCGTTGGCCCTGGATTTGAGACCGGCGTGGTCGATCTCGACAAGCCCGCCGATGAAAACGTCAAGGCCCTGGCTCGCGCCAAGGGCGTGAAAGTTGAAGATGTTGGGGTATGCGTGCTGGATCGTCCGCGCCACGCCGAGATCATTGCGGCGCTGCGACGCGTGGGCTGTCGCGTGCACCTGATTACCGACGGTGACGTGGCCGGCGTCATCAATTGCACCAAACCGGAAACGGGCATCGACATGTATGTCGGCCAGGGTGGCGCGCCCGAGGGGGTTCTTGCCGCCGCGGCGCTCAAGTGCGTCGGCGGCCAGTTCCAGGGACGGTTGGTGTTTCGCAACGACGAGGAGCGCGCGCGGGCCGAGCGTGCCGGCGTCACCGACCTCAAGCGCCGCTACACGCTGGATCAACTCGTATCCAAGGACGCCATTTTCCTCGCTACCGGCGTGACGAATGGGTCGATGCTCGACGGCGTGCGCACGGCCGACGGGGTCGTGCACACGCACACGCTGGTGATGAACTCGGCCACGCACACCGTCAGCGAAGTCCGCGTCAGGCAACCTGTCGCGCGCTGATGTTCACGCCATTCGACCTCACGGGCAAGGTCGCGCTGGTGACGGGCGGCAATGGCGGCATTGGCTTCGGGATAGCCGAAGGCCTGGCGCAAGCCGGGGCGAGCGTCGAAATCTGGGGGACGAACGAAGACAAGAACGCGCGCGCGCTGGACAGGCTCGCCGGTCACGGTGGGCGCGCGACCGCGCGCATCGTCGATGTGTCGCAGGAGCAGAACGTGACGGCGGCCATGCAGGCGCTGCTCGCGGAATATGGCCGGCTCGACGCATGCTTCGCCAACTCCGGCGTCTCCAATCACTGGAAGTCCTTCCTCGACATTGGCGGCGACGATTATCGCCGCGTGATGGCAGTGAATGTCGATGGCATGCTGTGGACGATGCGCGAGGCTTGCAGGCACATGAAAGCGCGCGCCGAAGCCGGCGATGTCGGCGGCAGCGTAGTCGCCGTTTCGAGCATGGTGGTGGGTCAAGGCGCGCCGCGCAACGAGGACTACGCGGCCTCGAAGAACGCCGTGCTAGGTTTCGTCGACGGTGTCGCTGTCGAGTTCGCGCGCTATGGCGTCAGGTGCAACGCGATCATGCCCGGCTGGATCGCAACCGAGATGACGGGACGGGCGCAGCAGAGCCAGAAGTTCAACGAAAATGTGATCGGCCGGGTGCCTGCCGGCCGCTGGGGCCGCCCTGAAGACTTCGCCGGCATCGCCGTGTATCTCGCGTCGGATGCGAGCGGGTTCCACAGCGGCGACAAAATCCTGATCGACGGCGGCTATAGCGTGTACTGACCGGGTTCAGTCACCGCCCTCTGCGCTGCAATCGTCGCCATCGATCGCGCCGTGCGA
>CAZHWA010000207.1:0-4916 GCA_964536175.1 uncultured Terricaulis sp.
CGCACCAAGAACGAGGAGCGGCTGATCGGCGAGGTGATCCGTGCTGCGCAGCAAGTCGCGTCCGAAGTGGTCATCGTCGATTCCGGATCGACAGATCGCACCCTCGCCATCGCCGAAGAACTCGGCGCGCGCGTCATCCGCGAGCAATGGCATGGCTGGGGCAAGCAAAAGCGCATTGCCGAAGACGCCTGCACGCACGACTGGCTCTTCGATCTCGACGCCGACGAAATCGTCACGCCAGAACTCGCCGCCGAAATCCGCGCCTTGTTCGCCAACGGCGAGCCACCCTTTCCAGTCTATCAGAACATGATGGCCACGGCGCCGCCGGTCGGCGAAGCCTGGATGGACTATAACCTGGTGGACCGGCGCAAACTCTACGATCGCCGCGTCATCCGCATTCCCGACCACGCCATGGACGATCAGATCAAGCCGCCGCCCGGCATGACCATCGGCCACTTGCGCGCGCGCCTGTTGCATCGTTCCTTCACCGGCCTCGAACAGCTCGAAACCAAGTTCACGCGCCACGCCGCCTCCGGCGCGCGCGATTCCAAGCTGAAGCCGCTTTGGCTGGTGCAGCTGCGCCTCCTCTTCGCCTATCCGCTCTATTTCCTGAACCAGTACGTGCGCCGCGGCCTCTGGCGCGCCGGCTGGTACGGCTTCTGCGTCGCCGGCATCGCCGCCCACGGGCGCTGGCTGCGCGATGCGCTGATGCTGGAGATTCATCTGCGCGCACGCGAGCGCGGAAAGAAAGAATAGCGCGCGGAACCGGATCGCTTGGCTTGGTCTTCTCCGCTTAGCGATGCCGCATTACATTGCCGCCATGCCGAACCCGGCCGCACCCGCGCAGCCGCAAGCTGCCTCAGCCGCCCTGGTGGGACGGCTTCGCGCCCCCGCCAGCGCCAAAGCGGTGCTCTTCGCGCTTTTGAAGGTCCGCGGCGGCTCGGTGCTTGTGACGACGCCAGCCGGCGAGGCCGTCCGCTTCGGTGACGGTGATGGCCCTGAGACCTACCTCACCGTCAATGACTGGCGTTTTGCGCGCCGCGTGCTCTGGAGCGGCGACATCGGCTTTGCCGAGGGCCTGATGGCTGGCGAGTGGGAAAGCGCCGATCTCGCCGCCCTGCTGACGCTGATCGCGGGCAATGTCGAGCGCTTCACCCGCCTGCTCGAAGGCTCAGTGCTGGGCCGAGCGATGAACTGGTTGCGGCACATCACGCGCGCCAACACGCGCGCCGGCGCGCGGCGCAACATCCTCGCCCACTACGATCTCGGAAATCGCTTCTACGCCGCCTGGCTCGACCGCTCGATGACCTATTCGTCGGCGCGCTTCGACAAGCAGGTGCGCGATCTGGAATCGGCGCAGCAGGCCAAGTATCGCACCCTCGCCGAGCACCTTGACCTTAAGCATGGCGATCACCTGCTCGAGATAGGCTGCGGTTGGGGCGGCTTTGCCGAGTTTGCCGCGCGTGAATATGGGGTGAGGGTCACCGGCCTCACCATCAGCGATGAGCAATATAATTATGCACGCGAACGGATGGCCAAGGCCGGCCTCTCCGACCGGGTCGACATCCGCCGCCAGGACTATCGCGATGTCGATGGCCAGTTCGACAAGGTCGCCTCAATCGAAATGTTCGAAGCAGTCGGCGAGGAATATTGGCCGGCCTATTTCAAGAAAATCGCCGACGTGCTGAAGCCCGGCGGCCGCGCCGGCCTGCAGATCATCACCATCCAGGATCGCCTGTTCGACGAATATCGCAAGCGGGCCGACTTCATCCAGCGCTACGTTTTTCCCGGCGGCATGCTGGCGAGCCTCGAACGCCTGAAGCGGGAAACTGCCAAGGCCGGACTTGCCTGGCGCAAAGTCGAAACCTTCGGCCACTCCTACGCCGAAACCCTTGCTGAATGGGCGCGTCGCTTCGAAGCCAGGTGGCACGACATCCGCGCCATGGGCTTCGACGAGCGCTTCAAACAGCTGTGGCTGTTCTATCTGGGCTATTGCGAAGCCGGTTTCCGCACAGGCCGTACCGACGTCGTCCAGCTGGCCCTGGCCAAGCCTGCTTAAGCCGGTGCGACGCTTAGCGGCGTCGCCAAGCGATACTCGATGCGCTGCCCGCGCGCCGTGAATTCGCACCCGACCCAGCGGCCTTCGGTGTCGTACCAGAGATCGGCCGTCAGCGTGCCTTGCACGCGGATGCGGTCGGCCGGAATGCGCCGGCCACCGACGTCGATGCTTTCGCGCCCCATCCGCGTCACCCGCACGCGCATCGGCTCGCCGGTTTCTGTATCTATCAGAGTGGTCGTCCCGGCTGGCGGCCGTGTCCACCAGGAGGTCGGAAGTGCTCCCAGCGGAAACCAGTTCTCGCCTTCCGCGCCAACCACCCGGAGACGCCCGCTCTGCAATTCGGCGCGCACCTGCGTGCGCCGTCCGTCTTTTACTGTAGAGCAATTGAGGCCAGCCAATACCCCGTCGCGCCACGTTTCCGAACAGGTCTGCTCCAGACGGAACACGGTGAGCGGCCCCACGCTTGCGCGCAACGCAACGCGGCTGTGGGCGCGCAAGGCCTCGCCGACACCGGCGACGATGACGGTATGCTGGCCGAAGGGCTGGCCGTTGCGCGTGACGTCGAACACCAGCCGGCCGGCGTCATTCGGGGCTGCCGTTGCCGCCGTGGAAAGACTGAGTGCGGCTAGCGCCGCTAGGGTCAAGGACCGCATCGCGATCTCCTTTCCCCCCGACATTGCTGTGACCGCATCGGACATCCGACCTGAATCTGGCGTGAATTGGACTCCGGTTGAAGCCTGCGCCGCGCGCGCCTAGCGTCGGGCCATGACCCAGCCTGCCGATCCCGTCGTCTCCTGCACCTGGCTCGCCGAGCGCCTAGGTGCGCCCGATATCCGGGTTATAGACGCTACGTGGTTCCTTCCTGGCGACGCGCGCAATGCCCGGACGCTCTACCAGGAGCGCCGCATCCCCGGCGCGGTGTTCTTCGACATCGACGACATCGCCGACCACGATACCGACCTGCCGCACATGCTGCCGCGACCCGAAGCATTTGCCTCGCGCATGCGCAAGCTTGGGATCGGCGACGGCGTCCGCATCGTCGTCTACGACAACCACGGCATCTTTTCCGCCGCGCGCGTGTGGTGGACCTTCCGCGTCATGGGACACGACGATGTCACCGTGCTCGACGGCGGCTTTCCGGCTTGGGAGCGAGGCGGTTATCCTATAGAAGACGGCGCCCCGCGACCACTGAAGGAACGGCACTTCACCGCGCGCATGCGCACCGATCTCGTGCGCGATCTTTCCGACATGCGGCGCGTCGTCGCCGGCGGAAAAACGCCGGTGTTGGATGCGCGCCCAGCCCCGCGCTTCCACGGCGAGGCGGCCGAGCCGCGCCCCGGTCTCAGGAGCGGCCACATGCCAGGCGCTAAGAGCATTCCATCCGGAGTGCTGGTGGATGAGAACGGCATGCTGCGCTCGCGCGAAGATCTAGCCCGCATTTTCCGCGACGCCGGCGCCGATACGAACCAGCCTGCTGTCTGCTCCTGCGGCTCCGGCATCACCGCCGCCATCATTGCGCTCGCGCTTGCGCGGCTGGGGCGCTGGGACGCGGCGGTCTATGACGGCTCTTGGGCCGAATGGGGCGCGCGCGAGGACACCGCCGTCGTTACGGGCGGCTGATGGCGCGCGTTCCGCTCGATCTTTCCAACCTGCGCCTCGAAACGCGCCTCGCCCATGCCGGGCGCGACCGCACGCGCTCGGAAGGCGCGGTAAACCCGCCGGTGCAACGCGCCACAACGCTGTTGATGGATGACGTCGACGATCTCTACGGGGACGCAAAGAAGACCTACGGCATAGACGGCATGGCCGTGCAGGACGCCCTGCGCGACGCGCTGGTCGCGGTCGAAGGCGGCGCGGGGGCAACGCTGACTCCCTCCGGCCTCTCGGCGTGCACGCTCGCCCTGCTTACGGTCGCTCACGCGGGCGGCGAGATGCTCGTCACCGACGCACTTTACGCCCCCACTCGCCGCTTTTGCGAGACCGCGCTCAAACGCTTTGGCGTCCGAACCACCTATATCGATCCCCACATTGGCGCCGGCGTCGCCGATGTCATCGGTGATCAGACGTGCGGCGTTTTTCTGGAATCGCCCGGCACCCACACCTTCGAGGTGATGAATGTGCCTGCCATCGCCGCAGCGGCCCGCGCGCGCGGCGTTCCGGTGATCCTCGACAATACCTGGTCCGCCGGCGTCTATTTCAAACCGTTCGACCACGGCGTGGACGTCTCGGTGCAAGCGCTGACCAAATACCAGTCAGGCCATGCGGACGCCTTTGTCGGGGCCGTCCTGGCCGCCACGCCCGAGTGGGATGCGCGCGTTAACGCCGTCTATAAACAGCTCGGCCTGTTCGTTTCGCCGGACGATTGCTATTTGTTGCTGCGGGGTCTGCGCACGCTCGCCGTCCGTCTGGAACGGCAAAGCGCGTCGGCGCTGGTTATCGCCCGATGGCTGGAGAAACGTCCGGAGATCGTGCGCGTACTTCATCCAGCGTTAGCGTCACATCCCGATCACGCACTCTGGAAACGCGATTTCACCGGCGCCTCGGGCGTGTTCGCCGTCGAGCTCAAGCCTGTCTCCGACGGGCGTGTAAGGGCTATGCTGAAGAGCCTGCGCCTCTTTGCCATGGGGTTCTCGTGGGGCGGCTATGAGAGCCTGATCGTACCGTCCGGCAAGGACATCCGCCGCGCCGTGTCGAAGCTGCCAAAGGGTGCGTTGCTTCGCTTCTCCATCGGGCTTGAACACCCCGACGATCTAATCGGCGATCTTGAACAAGCTTTTGCGCAATTGGCCTAGGCCGCCTTGACCCCTTCGAGCCAATGCCTATTGCCTAAACCGCGCGATGCGCCCGTAGCTCAACC
>CAZHWA010000208.1:0-4902 GCA_964536175.1 uncultured Terricaulis sp.
AATAGAGCGTTTGGGTTTCGGGCAGGGTCATGGATCACGGACGACGGCAACGGAATGAGCTTTTGAGCCTACCGCCGCGCTTTGAAAAAGTCCCGCAACAGCTTTGCGCTCTGCTCGGCCATGATTCCCGAGGCCACGACGGGCTTCCAATGACACGTGGGCTGCTCAAAAATCCGCGCCCCGTGCTCGACGCCGCCGCCCTTGGGATCGCTGGCGCCATAAACAAGGCGCGCGATACGGGCTTGGCTTATGGCTCCAGCGCACATGGCGCACGGCTCCAGGGTGACGTAGAGCGTCAGGTTGGGCTTGAGACGATAATTCTTAAGGCGCGCCGCCGCTGTGCGGAGCGCGGCGATCTCGGCGTGCGCCGTGGGGTCGTGCGACGCGATCGGCGCATTGGCGCCCTCGGCGACGGTCTGGCCGCTCTCGTCGACAATCACGCATCCGATCGGCGCCTCGCCCGCCGCTGCGGCCGCAACGGCCAGTTCGAGCGCGCGGGCCATGTGGGCCTGATCGCTCATGCCCGGCGCAGGTCCAGCAAATCCGCCGCAACCTCGCCGGCGAATACCGTCTCGAACGTCCCCTCGACGATCGCCTCGCGATACATCCGCCGCGCCTCATCGTCGGAGTGGCGCATGCGGGTTTCGAGGGCCCTTTCCCAAGTTGCGCGATCGGGCCATTGCGCATAGGCAAAATAAGTCTGGCTCTCGCCGCCGCGGTGCAGACGCGAGCCCCAGCCGCCGAATTCTTCCGCAATGCGCTCGGTGCCGCGCTTCCAGCCTGCCTCGAACTGCGCTTCGAGCCCTGGTACGACCTGCCAACGATAGATGACCGCGAACATGAAACCCTCTTCGCCCCCTTCTAGCGCAGAAGGCGAGCGCGTGGCCAAGTTCCTGGCCCGCGCCGGCGTGTGTTCGCGGCGCGACGCCGAACGGCTGATCGCCGAGGGGCGGGTCAAGCTCAACGGCCAAGTGCTGGACACGCCCGCCATGAGGGTGACTGCAAAGGACAAGGTGCAGGTCGACGGCCGGATAGTGGGCGCGGCCGAGCCCACGCGGATGTGGCGCTACCACAAACCGGCCGGCCTGGTGACGACGCACCGCGATCCCGCCGGACGCGCCACCGTCTTCGAGCACCTGCCCCGCGATCTGCCGCGCGTGATATCCGTTGGACGCCTCGATCTCACCAGCGAGGGGCTGTTGCTGCTGACGAACGACGGCGCGCTGGCGCGGCAGCTGGAGCTGCCCTCGAACCGCTGGTTGCGCCGATATCGCGCACGGGCGTTCGGGCGCATCACTCAGGCGGAACTGGACACGCTCAAGGCCGGCATCGTCATCGACGGCGTGCGCTACGGACCGATCGAGGCCACGCTCGAACGAGCGGCGGCGAATGCGTGGATCGCGGTCTCACTGAGCGAAGGCAAGAACCGGGAAGTTCGACGCGTGCTTGAGGCGCTTGGGCTCAAGGTGAACCGGTTGATCCGCACAGCCTACGGGCCGTTTCAGTTGGGCGCGCTTGCGCCCGGCGCAGTCGAGGAGATTCCCCGCAAAGTACTCAAGGAACAGCTTGGCAACGACGTCCTCCGTTAGGCGTGGCCGCCGAGCCATGTAGGGATGCCCGGCACGTCGTTTGGGAAAAAGTTGTGCGCGTCCTCCCAGACCATGCGAGTCGCCGCGAACAGAATGATGACAATGCCAAGCCACGCGATCCAACGGTGCTTGTTGATGATGCGGGCGATGAAGGTCGCGGCCACGCCCATCAAAATAACCGACAGGATGAGACCGAACGCCATGATGTAGACGTTGTGCTTCGACACGGCCGCAACCGCGAGCACGTTGTCGAGCGACATCGAGACGTCGGCGAGGATGATAGTGAAAAGCGCGCTGGCGAAGGTTTTCGGCTTCTTGCCGCCGCTGGCGACGGCTTCGGCCATGGCCTCTCCCGCGCCTGGCTCGCCAACCATGACCGGCTCGTGGCGGCGCAGGTCGTCGTACATGCGCCAAGCAACCCAGAACAGCAACAGGCCGCCGATGAAGAGGAGGCCCGGGATCTGCAGCAATTGGATAGTGATGCCGGCGAACAGGATGCGCAGCACCAGCGCCATCAAGATGCCCCAGAAGATCGCGCGGCGTTGTTGTTCTGAGGGCAGCGCCGATGCGGCGAGGCCGACGGCGACGGCGTTGTCGCCGGCGAGGGCAAGGTCGATCAGAACAACTTGGACGAAAGCTGCAACATCGGCGACGATCAGGTCCACGGCAGCGCCACTCCGGGTGTTGTTCGAGGCCGCTCTTGTTTGCGGAGCGAGACGGCCCGGTCAAGCGAGAGACGACCGGCCCTGCGCGACATATGGCGCGCGCTCAATCGGAGGGCGAGCCGCGGAACTGCGCGCAACCCCGATCGATCTCCGATCGCATAGAAGCGACACGCGCGCGGGCTGGCTCGGACGCGGGCACGCTTTGTCCGCTGAATTCCGCCGTCGCGATGGCAAGGTCGGTCGGGACAAGCGCCTGGGCCATCCCGCCGGTCATACATTCGCAATAGGCTTCGCTGTGGCGGGTTTGGCAGGCGGCGCGGTAAGCACGGCGCGCACCCCGCACCTCCTCGTCGCTCGCGGTGCTGCGCGCGTCGGCGTATGGCTGAGTGGCGGGCCCGATCTGAGCGCCGGCCTGGGTGGCGAGGCCGAGCCCTAGCACGCACGCCGCCAACCATCTTTGCATGGGCGCACCTCTTCTGCGCAATCTAACCCCACCAAGACGCGGTTGGTAGTCGGCTTGCCTTACCCGCGGGACGGCTTCAGGAAGCGCCGATGCGCATTGTCGGAGGCAAGTACAGGGGCCGACCACTATCAGCCCCGCCCGGCCGCGATACGCGCCCAACCGCCGATCGTGCGCGCGAGGCCGTGTTCAACATCCTGGAACATGCGTCGTGGTCGCTGGGCCTGGACGGTCGGCGTGTGCTCGATCTGTTTGCAGGATCGGGCGCGCTCGGGCTCGAGGCGCTGTCGCGCGGGGCCGCCTTCGCTCTATTTGTCGAGACCGACGCCGGCGCACGCGGCGCCATCCGCGACAATATCGAAACGCTCGGCCTGTTCGGCGTCACGCGCATTCACCGCCGCGACGCCACCGATCTTGGCGTGAAGCCAGCCGGTCTGGGCGAGCCATTCGACCTCGTGTTCGTCGATCCGCCCTACGGTCGCGGGCTCGGCATACGGGCTCTTTCGAAGCTGAGCCACGGCGGATGGCTGGCGGACGGCGCGGTGATCGTCCTCGAGTGCGGCGCAGACGAGACACCGGCGTCACCCGGCTTCGAGACGCTCGACACACGCCAATATGGAGCGGCGCAAGTCCTGTTCTTGCGCGCGGCCGTGCGCGCGTAGCGCGGCCCAATTGCCACCGCTCACGGCGATGGCGCGGGCGCCACGCGCCGTTCCGGCGCTACGACCCGGCGGCGCAGCGCTGGCGCGACTTCCACCCGAGGCTGAAGCTGGACGCGGTATTCTTCGCGACACCGCTCCAGCAAGTCTTCGTTCGGCGCGGCGACGTTGTGCTCCTGTTGCGCCTGACGCAGACGCTCGCAGGCCTCGCGCGTGCGCCCCGACCGGTCAAGCGCGCGTACGAGCTGCTGCGCATCAGCTTCCAGTGCGAGCTGGGCGCCGGCGGCGGGTTGTTCGCCAGCGCTTTGCGCACGCAGCCGATAGGCTTCGGCAAAACGTGCGCTGGCCGAACTCCAGTCATTGCGGGTTTCGGCGATTTGACCAAGCTGCGACACCACAGGAGCCCGCAACGCGGGCGTGGACAGGTCCGGCAGCGCTTCCTGCAGACGCTGTTCGGCTTCGGCGGCGTTGCCCTGGTTCTGCGCTTCCACGGCCTCGGACACAACGGCCACCGCCTGCGCTTCGCGGTTTCGATCGGTGCGGTCGTAAGAGCGCGAGAGCATGCGCCACACGCTGGGATCGCGCGGCGTCAAATTGGTCGCGACTTCAAGCGCGCGCTGGCCAAGCGGATCGGCGTTGGCTTCGCCGACCGAGCCGCACAGCAAGTAGATGTCATCGACGAGCGGATCGTCGGGATGGGTTTGGGCATAGCGCCACAACGTGCGCATGGCGGCGGCGCGCGTGCTATCTTGCGCCATCTGCGCGGCTGCGATCCGGATTTCATCCACCGGATGCTGTGTCGTGATCGCCACCAGCGCCTGGCGATAAGTCTGGCTGGCGATGTTGTCGAACTCGGCTTCCGAGACCGAGGCGAGCGCGATATCGGCGCTCATCGGCTCTGAGGCGGCGCCGGGCGCCGCTTCTTCAGAGCGCAGCGACGCCTGCTGCTCACCCAACGCGCCGGCTTCCAGGAGTTCGGCTAGCTGAATCGCCTGTTCCGGCGTGAGTTGGCCGTCCGCCAGCAGGCGCAGCAATTCAGCGCGCAGATCCGGTGGCGGCGGATCGGGGCGAAGGATGTCGTTAAGGCCCCAGGCGATGGCGACGATGAGCGCGATGACGGTGAGCACAGAGACGATGCGGATGCGCGCCATCAGCCGGCGGCGCTTGCGCGCGATCTCGCCGCTATTGACGTCACGGCCTTCGATCTTGGCCCGAAGCGCTTCTTCCAGAAGCTGCATCTGTGGAGCGTTCGCGCCGCCGTTCCAGCGGGTAAAGTCTTCGGCCTGAAATGCGCCGAACCCGAGCGGGATATCGACACGGTCAAGCATGACCGGCACGAGCCGGCCGTCGTCACGCGCGCGTCCGGCTTCGTCGCGCACGAAGGTCGACGACGCCGATGACTGCGTCCACACCACAATGACGGCTTTCGCGTTCTTGAGCTCGCGCTCGATAATAGCCGTGTAGTCGTGCCCGGCGGCGAGCGAGCGGTCCCACGAGACCTTGAAACCGCGGCTGTGTAATGCGTCTGC
>CAZHWA010000209.1:0-2684 GCA_964536175.1 uncultured Terricaulis sp.
CGCGCCACCAAGGAGCTCGGGGGCCCGATCGCGCACGGCTATCTGGTGCTGTCGCTGGTCCCGTTCCTGGCGCGCAACATCATTGTGTACACGGGCGTCGGGCGCGGCATCAACTACGGCTCCAATAAGGTGCGCTTCACCAACACGGTCCCGGTGGGGGCGCGCATTCGAATGAAGCTGAAGATGCTCAAGTGCGAAGCCCGCGGCGGCGGGTTCCAGGTGACTAACGAATGCACCATCGAGGTCGAGAACGAAGAGCGGCCGGCGTGCGTCGCTGAAATCGTTTCGCTGATCTATCCCGCCTGATGCTGACCTTCATCGAATCGATCTCCCTCGCGGGCGATCGCACCAAGCAGAATGACGACGCGTTTGGCTTCACAGACGATTGTGCATGGGTCATCGACGGCGCCACAGACCTGCATGACAAGCCGATCAGCGGTGCGGCATCAGATGCAGCATGGTTCGCGCAAGCGCTTAGCACAGCCTTGTATGCATTCGCCGCGCCAAAAGCTGGCAATGAACTTTTCCTACGCCAGTTGCTGCGAGACGCGCTGGAACGTCGCGTGATTGCAGACTTCCACACGCGGAGCGGTGGTCAAACAATCGAAGGATGGCAGCGGCCGATGGCGTCCATGGCCATGGCGGCGCAATCGTCGGAGTCGGCGGATGTGCTTGTCGGTCTCGACCTAGGCGATTGTCGCTGCTTTGTCCTGGACGCCGCAGGGTCGTTGCACGCGGCCGGCGGGCCGCCGGGCGGGCGTGACGCAGAAGCTTCAGCCGCGGCCAGGCAAACCGACGCGGAAAAGCCCTTGCTGGAGCGTACGGCGACCATCGAGCTGCTGCGCCGCAGCCGAAATGCGATGAATCGGCCGGGCGCGCAGTGGACCGTCGGACTCGATCCGGACTGTGCAAGCTATGCGCGGGCATGGCGTTTCGATCTGGTGCGCCCGGCGCACGTCCTGTTGATGACGGACGGCTTTGCCCTGTTGGCTGACCAGTATCGCGCCTACGACGCCGCCGGCTTGGTGCGCGGGGCGCTGAGCAAGGGTTTGCAGGAACTCGGCCGCGAACTGCGCGCCATCGAAGCGGACGACGCGGACAGCGCCAAATACCCCCGTTTCAAGGCCAGCGATGACGCTACGGCGCTGCTTATGCGCCTGATGTGATGCGATTGACCCCAACCCGTTCCGCTCGCAGAAGGTGAGACATGAACAGACGAAAACTGCTCCAGGTCAGCGCCGCAATGCCGGCCCTCGCCCTCCTCCCCGCCTGCGCTACTTCCTCGGATGCCGCGATGAACCAGACAACTCCCCAGCCGCCCGTCGCCCGCATCGAGCCGAAGACGATCGAACAGCTCGGGCGCACGCGCGTGGACAATTACGCCTGGCTCAAGGACGAGAACTGGCAGCAGGTCATGCGCGATCCATCCGTGCTGCGCGCCGATATCCGCCAGTATCTGGAAGCGGAGAACGCCTACACGCAAGCGGTGATGGCGCCGACGGCGGAGTTGCAGGAGCGCATCTATCAGGAGATGCGCGGGCGCACCAAGGAAGACGACAGCTCCGTGCCGGCGCCGGATGGGCCGTGGGAATATTACCGCCGCTTCGAAACCGGCGCGCAGCATCCGATCTATGCGCGCCGCCCGCGCGGCGGCGAAGGAGCCGAGCAAGTGCTGATCAATGTCGACGAGCAGGCGCGCGGCAAGCCGTTCTACAAAGTGCTGCAAGGCCAGCATTCGCCAGACCACGCTTTATTTGCCTACGCGGTCGATGAGCAGGGTTCGGAAATCTACACGGTCTATGTCAAAGACCTCGCCAGCGGCGAGACGCTGGCCAATCCGGTGCAGAACTGCACAGGCGATTTCTGCTGGTCGCCGGACTCGCAGCTGCTGTTCTGGACCTTCCGGGACGACAACGGCCGGCCGGCGCGGATCTATCGCCGCCCGGCGCGGGGTGGCGAAGACACGCTGGTGTACGACGAACCGGACGACGGCTTCTTCCTGAGTGTTGGGCCGACCGAAAGCCGCGACTTCATCCTGATCAGCGCGGGCAACGGCGCTCAATCGGAATACTACACCATCCCAGCGCGCGAGCCGACGGCGCAGCCGACGCTGTTCTCGGCGCGCGAGGATGAACTGCTCTATTCGCCCACGCACTGGCAAGGCCGCTGGTACATCCTGACCAACGCCGACGACGCCGTCGATTTCAAAATCATGACGGCCGAACCGGGCCGCACGGCGCGGGCGCAGTGGCGTGAGTTCATCGCCCACGAGGAAGGCCGCTACATTCTCGGCCTCGGCGCCACCAAAGACTATCTGGTGCGATTGGAACGATTGAATGCGCTCCCGCGCATCGTGGTGCGCCCTGCGCGCGGCGAAGAATATCAGATTGCGATCGAGGAAGAGGCGTTCAATCTCGAATTGGCCGGCGGCTACGAATACGACACCCCGATCCAGCGCTATGTTTACGAATCGCCAACCACGCCGATGCAGTGGTTCGACTATGACATGAGCGCACGCACCCAAGTGCTGCGCAAGACGCAGGAAATACCCTCCGGACACGATCCGGCGCAGTACGAAGCGCGCCGCTTCTTCGCCACAGCAAGCGACGGCAAGCGCGTGCCGGTGACGGTGCTCATGAAGCGCGGCACGCCGGTGGACGGCTCAGCGCCGCTCTATCTTTATG
>CAZHWA010000209.1:2694-4885 GCA_964536175.1 uncultured Terricaulis sp.
CGGCTCGTACGGCATCTCGATGGACGCCGATTTCTCGATCCGCCGCTTCAGTCTTGTCGACCGCGGCTGGGTTTACGCCATCGCTCATGTGCGCGGCGGCTCGGAGATGGGCTTCGGCTGGTTCCAGGATGGGCGGCGCTTCAAGAAGAAGAACACCTTCACGGATTTCGTCGCCGTGGCCGAAGAACTGATCCGCCGCAACTACGGTCGCGCCGGCCACATCGTCTGCGAAGGCCGCTCGGCCGGCGGGCTGTTGATGGGCGCGATCAACAATCTGCGCCCCGATCTCTGGGCCGGTGTGATCGGGGGCGTGCCGTTCATCGACGTCTTGAACACGATGAGCGACACATCGTTGCCGCTGACGCCGCCGGAATGGCCAGAATGGGGCAACCCGCTCGAGGACGCGGAGGCTTACGACTACATCGCCTCTTACTGCCCTTACAGCAATATCGAACGCAAAGCCTATCCGGCCGTGCTCTCGACGGGCGGCCTCACCGATCCGCGCGTCACTTATTGGGAGCCGGCCAAGTGGGTGGCCAAACTGCGGCCGCACACGACGAGCGGCCGGCCCGTGCTGTTGAAGATGAATATGGGCGCCGGCCACGCGGGCAGCGCCGGCCGCTTCGAGTTCCTGCGCGAACTCGCGCACGATTATGCGTTCGCCATCAAGTGCGTCGGCAGCGAAGAGGCCGGCGGCGGATTCTAAAGGAATGCGGGTCGTCAGGCGCGCATTCCTTAAGCCTGCCGGATGCCGAACCAGCGCGCGCGGTGGATGTCTTCGAGGTTGTCCGCGTAGCCGGTGATGTCCGGGTGCACCAGGTTGGCCGAGTTGATGTAAACGCTGCAGCACATCGGGCAGTCATCGAGGATGATCTGCTCGGCTTGCGCCATCAACAGCGCGCGCCGATCGGCGTCGGGTTCGAAATCGGATTGATGGACGAGACCGTCATAGACCGGATTGTTGTAGCCGGGATAATTCTGCACGCCCGTGCGGCTTTCGAACAGATAGAGGAAGTTCTTCGCGTCGTTGTAATCGCCGATCCAGCCGCCGTCGCCGCAATCGAAGTTCTTGGCGCGCAGATTGGCGTAGTGCACCTGGGTCTCGACACCGCGCAATTCCACCGTCACCCACGGTGCGATCGAGTTCCAGTCATTCTGCACAACGACGGCGACGCGCGGATTGTCGCTGGTGTTCCGGTGTGAAAACGAAAAGCGCAGCGGATTGTTCGGACCGTAACCGGCGGCGCGCAGCAGCCGCTCCGCTTCACGCTTGCGTTCGGCGATGGGCTGGTCGGCCCAGCGATAGCGCGCCGTATCGGGATAATTGAATACGCCGGGCGGCACGAATTTGAACGCCGGCCGTTCGCCCGTGCGATAGATCTGACTGGCGACGAACTCGCGATCGTAGGCCATCGACATGGCTTGCCGCACCCGAACATCGTCGAATGGCGGGCGCGTCATGTTGAACGAGAAGTAGTTGATCGACAGATAAGTCGCCACGCGCACGAAGCCGGGCAAATCCTGGCGCAATTGCTCGACCTGATTGGACGGAAAGCGCGTGGACCAGCCGGCCTCCCCGCTCAGAACCTTGCGGGCGGCGGCCTGCACGTCGTTCGAAGGATAATAATAGAGGTGTTCCAAGACCACGTTGTCGACGTCGAAAAACGCCGGATTGCGCTCCAGGTGCACGATGTAGTTGGACCACCAACGCACCAGGGTAAAGGCGCCGTTGACGACGATGTTGTCGGGATGGGTCCACGCATCGCCGACACGTTCAACCACATGTTTGGGAATGGGATAGGCCGTATAGTGCTTCAAGAGCTGCGGCAGGTAAGGCGCAGGGTGTTCCAGCCTGATCTCGAGCGTACGGTCGTCGATCGCCGTCACGCCCAATTGTTCGACCGGCATCTCGCCGGCATTGATGGGTTGGGCGTTCTTGATCGGATAGAGAAACGATGCGTACTGCGCGAGCGTATCGGGATTGAGAATGCGCCTGAAGGCAAACTCGAAATCGTGCGCGTCGCAGGATTCGCCGTCAGACCATTGCGCGGGGCGCAGGAAGAACGTCCAGGTCAGTCCATCTTCGCTGGTCTCCCAGCGCTCGGCCATGCCCGGAACCGGTTCGGCGGCCGGGTCCTCGGTGGTGAGGCCGACGAACATGTTGCCGACGATGTTGTTCTCCCAGGTGCCC
>CAZHWA010000210.1:0-4833 GCA_964536175.1 uncultured Terricaulis sp.
GGCGATGTGACGCTGCAGGGCTACCAGAGCACGACCGACCGCGAGAACATCTTCAACCAGACCGATCTGATCTGGCGCACCCGCGGCGTGGGCCTGCGTCACACCATTCTCGCCGGTCTGGAATTTGGCTGGCAGGACACCGAGAACAGCCGCGCGCCGAACTTTACCGGGCTGCCCACGGTCAATGTGAATACGAGCACCACGACTACGGCGACCGGCGTCATTCCTCCCGTGTTGCAGACCGACAACCAGGTCGAGGCCAATGTCGCCGCGCTCTACCTGCAAGACCAGCTCGCGCTTGGCGATCACTGGCAGATCGTGGCCGGGGTACGCTTCGACCGCTTCGATCTCGACTTCGACGACCGGCGCGCGGCCAATGCCGACTTCAGCCGCGAAGACGATCTGGTCTCGCCGCGGCTTGGCGTGATCTACCGGCCGCTCGAGCCGCTAACTTTTTACGCCAGCTACAGCGTCTCCTACCTGCCGCAGTCGGGCGATCAGTTTGCCTCGCTCGACGCCTCGACATCGGCGCTCGATCCGGAGGAGTTCGAGAACGTCGAATTGGGCCTGAAGTGGGACATCATGCCGGACCTGGCGCTAACGGCGGCGATCTATCGCCTGGAGCGCACCAACACGCGCGCGGTCGATCCGGTTACGTCGCTAACCGTGCTGACCGGCGCACAGCGCAGCGAAGGTTTTGAGTTGGGCATTAGCGGCGCGGTCGCCGAATATTGGGACATCATCGGCGGCTACGCCTATCAGGAAGCGGAAATCACCCGCACGACAACGGCCGCGCCCGCGGGCCGCGCCGTGCCGCTGACGCCGGAGCACACCTTCTCGCTGTGGAACATGTGGCATCTGACGCCGCGCTTCAGCGTGGGCCTCGGCGCCACGCACCAGAGCGAAATGTTCGCCTCGATCTCCAACGCGGTGACGCTGCCGGATTTCACGCGCGTCGACGCGGCGCTGATCTACGCGATCACGGATAACGTCGAGGCCCAGATCAATGTCGAGAACCTGCTCGATGAAGAATACTGGGGCACGGCGCACAACGACAATAACATCACGCCCGGATCGCCTACAGCCGCTCGCCTGACGCTGCGGGCGCGGTTCTAAAAAGAAGCGCGGGTCCTCAGACCCGCGCTCCTTTAGAACACAGCCTCGGCTTCCCCGCCCATCATCTGCTGGCGCACCAGTGGAATTGGCGGCCCGCCATAGCTCAGAAATTCATCGTGAAACTCGCGCCAGGCTTGGCGGCCGCCGCGCGAAGCGGTCCAGTCCTCACGCAAGCGGCGGATCAGCAGCTTGCCGAGTGTATAGTTGAGGTAGGCGGGATCGTACGTGCCGCGTGCGGCCTGCTGACGCGCATTGCCTTCGTCCTGATAGCACTCGCTGACGAACATCTCGCGCGATTGGTCGACCGTCATACGCCCAGTGTGCATCAGGATCGCCGAGAGGAAGCGGCAGTCGCGCCGCAGCGCGTTCGACAGCATGCCGATATGCGTGCGCGCATCGCCCTCGCCGAGCCCGGCGTCCCACATCATTTCTTCGGTATAGTGCGCCCAGCCTTCGGCGTAGGCGTAGCCGACGAAGATGCGGCCAAACTGATGCTCGGAGCGGTTGGCGTGCAGGAAGTTGAGGAAGTGGCCGGGCCACACCTCGTGCACCGAGACGAACAGCAATTCAGTTTCGCCCGGTACGAAATCGGCCTGCACCTGCGGCGGCCAGGAGGGGTCGGGCGGGGCGATATAATAGACCGACGGCAGCCCTTCTTCGTACGGGCCGGGAATGTCGATGTAGGCGAAGTTTTGCCGCCGGAACGGCGGGGCTTCGGCCACCTGCGCCTCCTCCGTGCCTGGGATCGAGACGAGATTGTTGTCCGCCACGAACTGGCGCAAGCCGGCAAGCTGGGCGCGCGCGCCTTCCACGGCGCCGCCCTGCGGCTTCTGCGCATTGGCGCGCGTCACGCACTCCAGCGGCGAGGCGCCGGGCGCGAAAGTGGCGCACGCGCCGCGCAGCGCTTCCTGGTTACGGGCAAGATCCTCGCGGCCGATGCGCTCCAGTTCGTCCAGCGGAATGTCGACCATCTCGGTGTCGCGCAGCATCTGCGCGAAGCGCTCTGCGCCAAGCGCGAAATCGTCGGTTGCGTTCGGCCGCTGGGTTTCGAGCCAGTTGGACAGATCGCGCATCGCCACGGACGCGGCGTTGGAGGCCTCGCTGAGCTGGCGTTGCAGGTCGGCGTCGTCAACGCCGGCAAACGCGGCGTTACCATCGCCCTGGTAATAGTCGGCCAGTCCGCCATAAGCGGCACGGCCGAAATTGATAAAGGTCACCGGCAGCGGCGTGCGCAGATTGGCGCGGATCTGCTGCGCAGCGTTGGGGACCGCCTGTAGATACTGGATGTAGGCGCGCAGGCGCTGATCGAGCGGCGCATACGGGCGCGCGACATAGATCGAGGGGCTGAGCGCGCCCATGTAGAACGCCGGGTTGGTGTGCGGCAGATCCGCGGTCTCCAGCCAGAACAGCTGCCCGCGCGCGACAGCGACCAAATAATCGCGCTGGTATTGCTGCTCGTCGCTGAGCCCGCGCATGGCTTCGGCTTCGGCGATCGCATCGCGCAGGAACGTCACGGCCGCCGTCAGCCCCTCCTCGCTCCAATCCGGCAGGCGGCCGTCAAACTCATGCCGGCCCTGGCCTGCTGCGAACGTCGGATCGAGCTCAAACGCGCGCTCGATGAAGCGGTTCTCGAATTCGCTCCAGTTGGCGGCGTTCTGATTGCAGCCGGCCAGCACGAGCAGCGCGGCGGCGGCGAGCGCTAAAAGTTTGGGCATGGGCTTCCCCCTTTTGCGGGGAGATTGGCGAACGCTTCGACTCACCGCTAGCCGAAAATCGACGAACCACTGAATATGGACCGCGGGCGCCCTGGCGATGGACCGCGACCGCCGTGGCTGGCCTATGGGCCAATAGCCGAACCTCGTCATTCCGGACGCGCAAAGCGCGATCCGGAACCCAGCGAGCTCATCGGTAGCCCCTGGATTCAATGCTCCGCATTGCCCCAGAATGACGCGTGTCGGATTGGTGCGCGGGTCCTCGGACCCACTTTTTTATACACGCAGAGGCGGGTCTGAAGACCCGCGCTCCATGATTAAGCCAGCTCGATCATCACCTCGTCGGCCGCAACGCTGGCGCCGGGCTTGGTGTTGACCTTGGCGATCACGCCGTCGCGTTCAGCGCGGATGATGTTCTGCATCTTCATGGCTTCGACCACGGCGACGCCTTCTCCGGCCTTTACTTCCTGGCCTTCCTTGGCGTCGATCGAAATCACCAGGCCAGGCATGGGCGAGAGGATGAGCCTGGAGGTGTCGGCCTTCTGCTTTTCCGGAATCCGCTTGTAGAGATCGGCGCCGCGCGGGGTGGCGACGAGGCAGCGTAGCGTGACCCCGCGCATGCGCAGTGTGTAACCCTCCGGTTTGGTGCTGATCTTCACCGCGAAGGGCGCGCCGTCGAAGCGGCCTTCGATGATGCGTGCGCCGGGGCGTGTTTGCGTATCGAAGCGGTGCGTCTTGCCGTCGATGACGACATCGGCGCCGTTCGCATCGAGATCGACGTGCGTCAGGTGGTGCGTTTTGTCGACGATCACCACCCAGTCGCGCTGGGCGCCGTTCGGCGGCGTCACGCGTCCGCTGGTCTGCGTCGCGCGGTGAGCGGTGAACGCGCGCGCCACCGCGGCGCAGGCGATCAGCAACCTCTCCTGCTTCGGCGTTGGCGCCACGCCTTCGAAGCCGTCCGGGAATTTCTCCTTGATGTAGGCCGTGGTGAAGTCGCCTTTGCGGAAATCCTTCTCCTCCATCACTGCGCCGAGGAAGGGAATGTTGTCGGCGATGCCGTCGATCAAGAACCGATCCAGCGCGGCGGCCTGGGCGTCGATGGCGGCGATGCGCGTAGGGCCATGCGTGACCAGCTTGGCGATCATCGGATCGTAGAACATCGAGATTTCATCGCCCTCGCGCACGCCGGTTTCGTTGCGGACGATGATCTCGCCGTGTTTCCCTTCGGCCGGGGCGCTGTAGGTGCGCAAGCGGCCGATGCTGGGCAGGAAGTTGCGGAACGGGTCTTCGGCGTAGATGCGGCTTTCGATGGCCCAGCCTTCGATCTTCAAATCCTTCTGCTTGAAGGCGAGCTTCTCGCCGGCGGCGACGCGGATCATCTGCTCGACCAGGTCGAGGCCGGTGATCATCTCTGTCACCGGGTGTTCGACCTGCAGGCGCGTGTTCATCTCCAGGAAATAGAAGCTCTTGTCGGCGCCGGAGGCGACGAACTCAACCGTGCCGGCGCTGTCGTAGTTGACCGCCTTGGCCAGCGCGACGGCCTGTTCGCCCATCGCCGCGCGGGTCTTCTCGTCCAGCAGCGGCGATGGGGCTTCTTCGATGACCTTCTGATTGCGGCGCTGGATCGAGCATTCGCGCTCGAACAGGTGCACGACATTGCCGTGCTTGTCGCCCAACACCTGGATTTCGATATGGCGCGGCGCGGTGACGAATTTTTCGATGAAGATGCGGTCGTCGCCAAAGGCGCCCTTGGCCTCGGCGCGCACGGCGGGGAAGCCCTCTTCCACGTCGCGACGGCTGTAGGCGATACGGATGCCCTTGCCGCCGCCGCCAGCCGACGCCTTGATCATCACCGGAAAGCCGATCTCTTCGGCAATCTTCAGCGCGTGTGCGGTGTCGGCGATCTCGCCAATAAAGCCCGGCACGCGGGAAACGCCGGCGTCGGCCGCGGTCTTCTTCGACTCGATCTTGTCGCCCATGGCGCGGATGGCGCCCGGGTTGGGGC
>CAZHWA010000211.1:0-4821 GCA_964536175.1 uncultured Terricaulis sp.
TCTTCCAGCCTTTGCGTCACGTTTACGGTGTCGCCGATCGCCGAATAATCGAAATGCCGGTCGGAGCCGAGATTGCCCACGCAGCACTCGCCCGAATTCAAACCGATGCCAAGAGCGACATCGGTAAATGGGCGCCCCGCAGCAGCGGCTTGCGCGCGCCATCCGCCGTTCAGCTCACGCATCTTCTCCATCATCGCCAGCGCGGCCGCGCACCCATGGCGCGCGTGGTCTGCGTCCTCAGTAGGCGCATTCCAGAACGCCATGATGGAATCGCCCATATATTTGTCGATGGTGCCGCCATTCTCGATGATGAGATCGGTGAGCGGCGTCAGAAAGCTGTTGATGAAAGCGGTCAGCTGTTCGGCCGACATGCCTTCGGAGATCGTCGTAAAATTGCGGATGTCGCAGACCAGCACGGTGAGGTCGCGCACCTCCCCGCCGAGCTTCAGCCGCTCAGGGTGAGCCGTCAGCTCGCGCACGATGCTCGGCGCCACATACTGGCTGAAGGCGCGGCGGATTTCGGCGCGCTGCTGCTCCACGCGGCGGTAGAGGTAGCTGGCCGAGCCGGCCGCAAATACGAACGCACAGGCGGCTGGAAACACGGGATCGAACAGATAGCCGCCGGACGTAAACAGAAGAACGCCGGCAAGGCATACGATAACGATAACCGCCACGCCCAGCAGCGCGCTAACCGCGGCGCTGGCGCGCGGGGCGGCGAAAGCGATGAGCAGCACCGAGAGCATCGCGGCCAGCCATTCAACGCCGAAAGCATAATCGGGGCGTCTCAGCGAATTGCCGGCAATCAATTGCTCTATGGCTTGGCGATGAATCTCCACCCCGGGAATCGCCGGGTCGATCGGCGTCGCCCGCAAGTCCATGAGCGCCGGAGCGGTCGCGCCGATCAACACGATCCGCCCGCGCAGCGCATCGCCGCTGACATCGCCGCGCAACACATCCGCAGCCGAGATGTAGCGATCCGGGTCGGTGCGCTGGAAGTGAATCCAGATGTCGCTGCCGGCCCCGGTCGGCACGATCAGATCGCCGACCCGCACCTGGTTCACGCCGGCGTGCGCGCCGAACGCGGTCGCGCCATGTGCGTTCGAGGAGCGTACGATGTAGGTCGAGGCGCCTTGCGCGACGCGCAGCGCTTCCATCGCCAGCGACGGCGTCATCGCCTCGCCTTGCCGCGCCAACAGCGGCACGCGCCGCACGACCTGATCGCGATCCGGCAGCCAGTTGATGAACCCCAAACCCGTCGCGGCATCTGCCAGCGCCGGCAAGCTGCCGGACGCGCTGGAAAAGCTGGCGAGGAACGGCGCGGGATCGTCGCCGGCGACGGCCATGCCGGCTTTCGCCTGAAGCGGCGCGCCGCCGGTCTCGTTATGCAGCACCACAGCAAGCACGGAACGCTGCTCGGCCAGCGCCTTTGCGAACAGCCGATCGTGCGTCGGCCATTGTGCGATGGTGCGCTGCAACGCACGCGCGCGCGCCGGCGGCAGCCATGCGAGCATCTGCTCCGGCGACGTGCGGTCCGGCTCGGCGAACAGGATATCGAACACGATCGCCGCCGCACCGGCTTCGCCGAGCGCTTCGGTCAGCTGCGCCATGGTCGCGCGCGGCCACGGCCATTGTCCGAGACGCGCCAACGAGGCCTCGTCGATGGCGACGACGACTGCCGGCGAGTCAGGCAGCGGCGGCGCCGGAGCGAGCCGCTGATAGGTGTCGAACGCGAAATAGCGAAGCGATTGCAGCAGCGCCGGTTGCGCCCAGAAGACGAGCGTCGCCGCCAGCAGGAAACCGACGACGAACGGCCAGTACAGACGCAGATTGCGGCCGCGCCACCGATCGAACCGCAACGTGAACAAGCCTGCTTCCCCGCTTCCGCCGACCCGGCTGGCTGCGGGCGCAGCTTACGCATCGCGATGGCGGATGCGAGCGCTGTTTTGTTCTGCACGAATCGGCGACGGCCGGGCGTCTTAGGTTGTCGACGCCGCCCCTTGCTTGGCGGCCGCTGCGCGGGACGTGAGCGGTGTCACGCTTGCGCGGTCGGCGGCGTGGTGGGCGCGAATGCGGCGGAACACCGAGAGCGCCTGGCCCACCACCTGATCCATGTTGTAGTAGCGATAGCTGGCGAGCCGGCCGACAAACAGGGTGCGCGATTCCGACAGCGCCAGCGCTTCGTATCGCTTGTAGAGCGCTTGGTTCTCCGGACGCGGAATCGGGTAGTAGGGATCGCCTTCGGCGCACGGATACTCGTAGGTTATCGTCGTCTGGGGATGATCCTGGCCGGTGAGGTGCTTGTACTCGGTGATGCGCGTATAAGGCGTCTGCTCGGACGGGTAGTTCACCGTGCCGACCTCCTGGAAGCGCGCCTGCGGCAGCGTTTCGTGGCGAAAGTCGATGCTGCGATACGGCAGCCTGCCGAACCGATAGCGGAAATAGGCGTCGATCGGCCCGGTGTAGATCACCCGGTCGTAGCGTGCGCTGGCGCGGGCCGTAGCGAAGTCCACGCCCAGCGCGATGTCGATATTGCGCTGGTCGAGCATGTTGCGGAACATGGCCGTGTAGCCATCGAGCGGCATAAACTGGAACGTGTCGGTGAAGTACCGGTCGTCGGCGTTGGTGCGGGTAGGGATGCGCGCGGTGACCGACTTGTCGAGGTCGGCGGGATCGAGCGCCCATTGTTTCCGGGTGTAGCCGCGGAAAAACTTCTCATAGAGATCGCGGCCGACCGCGGCGACCACGACATCTTCCGATGTACGAATTTCGCTTGGCGTCTCGGCGCGCGCCGCCAGAAACGCAGCAGCCTCAGCCTCAGTCTGGAGATCGAGCCCGTAGAGCGCGTTCAGCGTCGTGCGGTTGATCGGAATCGGCACATGTTTGCCGTCCACTACGGCGCGCACGCGATGCTCGTAGCGCCGCCAACCCGTGAACTGGCTGAGATACTCGAAGATATCCGCGCTGTTGGTGTGGAAGATGTGCGGCCCGTAGCGGTGCATCAGGATGCCCGCATCGTCGACCTGATCGTACGCATTGCCGCCGATATGATCGCGCCGGTCGATCACCAGAACGCGCTTGCCGAGCTGCGTGGCGAGCCGTTCGGCGAGCACCGAACCGGCAAATCCGGCGCCGACCACCAGGTAGTCGTACGCAGCTGGCGTGCGGCGCGGCGCGGGACGAAACGGGACAATGTCTGCGTCCCCTTGTGCGACATGGCGCAAGACATGCTCTTCCATAGCCCGCGCCGTGGTCGACCAGGATTGGGCCGACAGCAGCGCCTCCACCTGCCCACGCCAATCGGCGCGCTGAGAGAGTGCAAGCGCCTCTTCGCAGGCCTCGGCGAACGCCGCCGGCGTCGCGGCGATCTTTACGGCTTCGAGTTGGCCGTAATGACGGATCACATCTTTGATCGGCGTGGACACGACCGGCCGGGCGCCGGCGAGATATTCCGGCGTCTTGGTCGGACTGATGAAGCGCGTCGATTCGTTGATCGCGAACGGCATCAACGCAACATCCCAGCCGGACAGATAGGCGGGCAGTTCGTTGTAGTGCTTCTGGCCGAGATAATGGATGTTGGGCAGGCGCGGCAGCTCATCGGTTGAAATCTTCACGACCGGTCCGACCATCACCAACGACCAGTGCGGCCGCGCTTCGGCGAGCCGGCGCAGCAGGTCAAGGTCCATCCGCTCGTCGATGACGCCATAAAAGCCAAAGCGAGGGTGCGGCAGGCCCGCTTGATCGGCCGGGTCGCTCGCGTACTCGGCCTTGCGGAAGTGGGCGCGGTCGATGCTCGACGGAAACGGATGAATGTTCTTATGTCGTGCGCGTTTGGCTTCGTAGAGCGAGAACCCGCCGGTGAACACCACGTCGGCGATGTCGAACAATTCCGATTCGAGCGTCGTCAGCTCTGGCGGCGCAAAGCGGAAGTTCGCCAGTTCATCCATGCAATCGTACACCGTGCACGCCGCGGGCAGATCGCGCGAGAACGGCAGCATCATTGGTGTGTAGTACCAGCGAATCCACCGTTGAGCTTGGCCGGCATAGTCGGCCAGCAGCGTGCGCAACCGGCTTTGCTGCGCGTCCTGGCCGAGCCCCTCGGGCAGGACCGGCGTGGCGATGCGCACGCCGGTGCGCTCGCAGGTCTCCACGCGAAGAAAAGCCCCGGCGTGTCCGTTTTCGAACAGCGGCTCTTCCCAGAACGTCACCGGCCGCCGCTGCACGAACGCCGACATCAAGTGTTGGGGACGTTGCAGGACGAAGCGCCAGCGCAAATGAGAGAAACAAATGAGCGGAAGCGCCGAGGCAGGAGGATTGGAAGCCGAACCGGGGCTTTGCGTCGGACTCTGGCGCAACGGAGTTCTCACTGTTTGAGGTGAAAGCAAAATCCGCCGCCGGGCGATTTGTTCCCACTATGGCGTCGCCGTTGCGCACTGGACCGCGGTAGTCCGCCGCCTATGTCGAACGTCGTGAGCACACTTGAACTTTGGGGCGGGCACGAATGTACGGTGAACCGCGTCGGTGATGCGTATTTCGACCAAACGGTCCGGAGCGGGCACCACGAACGCGCGGCCGATATTCCCGCGTTCACGGCGCTGGGCCTCACGGCTTTGCGTTATCCGTTGCTTTGGGAGCGCGTAGCGCCGGACAGGCCGGATGTGTGCGACTGGCGATGGACCGACCGGCGTCTGGCGCTTCTGCGTCAGCACAACCTCCGCGTCATCGCCGGCTTGGTGCATCACGGCTCGGGTCCGCGCTATGTCGACCTGTTGTCACCCGGCTTCGCGCCCGGACTGGCGCAGCATGCGCGCCGCGTCGCCGAGC
>CAZHWA010000212.1:0-4819 GCA_964536175.1 uncultured Terricaulis sp.
AGCGCCTCGCGCGAGCTGCTCGCGCAAGATTAGAACCGCCTTGGCGCGCAATCGTACACGTGATGCATTCTTATGCGATGTTGCAGCGTTTCAACATTAGCTCGCGTTCAATCGCCTGGTGTTGCCGCGTGTTGCCTTGCGTTGCACGCGGCCGGCCCTCGGCCCGTCGCACCTCGCATGCGAGTGTGGTCCCATGAAAGATCTCATTCCACAAAAGCGCATCGCCGCTGAGCTGGGCGTCAGCCGATCGAGCCTTTGGCGCGCCAGCCGCAGCGCCCTTAGCGGCTTTCCCGCGCCCATCGTCCTGCGCGGACGGGTCTATTGGCGCACAACGGATTTGCCCGCGCTCAAGGCCGCGCTCGAACGCTTTCAGGGACGGAGCGCATTCGAGAAAGCCCGCCGTCACGCCAAGGCGCGTGCGACGCTCGCCGAAGCAGCGGGCCTCAAGCGGAAACGGCGCAAGCGTGCGGCAAGTCTTTGCCAACCTGACTTGTTCGGCGCGCCCGACGCCGGCGCCCCCATGGGCGCCGAGAAGGGTTCAGCGTCCTAGGTCCAAACCCAAAGAGCGTGTGATCTCCTTTTCCACGCCCTTGCCGTACTTGAAATCGAAGCTGCGTCCGTTGACGGAGCCCGAGACAAATTGATTGAGGGCGCGGTCCATCTCGGGCCGCCACGGCACAAGCGTCGCAGAGAAGCGGTGATCGGACCGTTCGATCAGCGCATAGCTTTGTTCAGCCATGTGGATGCGGCTCGTGTAGAGCCCGTGAACCGTATCCCCGTCGCGCGCGAAGTGGGGCACGCGGCCGGTCTCGCGCTCGATGCGGTCGCGCACGGCCTTCTCTTCCATCTGCGCCAAAGCGCCATGCCAATCCTCTGCGGGGTGGAAGCCGCCGGCGCGCTGTTCGCCCAGGCCGAGCTTCTCTAAAGTTGTTTCCCGTTGTTTCCAGGCTTGGCGCGCTTCCTCACCAAAGCCCTCGTAGCGAAGCTGGCTCTTGTCCTCGACGCCGTCGGCCATGCGGTCGAGCCAGGTGGGTCCTGGATAGCTGGCTTGGCGTTCAAGAGAGTGCGGATCGAGCAAGGTCACGCGTGCGCTTTCGCGGCCGCCGAGGCCTTCGCGTGCGGCGACGCGGGAGAGATAGTCCTCGGGCAGGTGGAATGTGCCGTCGCGATCGCGCGTGACGATGCCGTCGCGCCGCAGCGCTTCAAGCCGGCGTTCGTGCATCTTGATGTAAGTGTCGCGATCGCCTCGCCGCATGTCGCGGTGCAACTCCGCCGAATAAGCGAGGTCGTTCTCTTTCGCGATCTCCCAGATGTTGCGGTCGGAGGCCCGCATCTCCGGCATGGCGCGTTCGAGCTCGACAATTGCGCCGCGCTCGACGCCGGCGAGGCCGCGCAGATCCTCGAGCCGGGCCACGCGCGCCGTCCAGAACTTGCCGTCGATGCCTTCAACGCCGACAAGGTGCGCGCCGCGTTGATCGTCCCCCAGTCGCTCAATGCCGACGAGCCGGCCCGTCACCCGCTGGCTCGAATGCGCGGCTTCCAGTTCGCGCGTCCGCTCAGGCTGGAGGCCCCGATCCTCCTGCGCCAACAGACGCGCCGTGGCGCGTTCCCGATCGCGGCGGTCAGCGATACGAATGAGTTGGTCTTCCAGCTCGGCATGGAGCCGCCAGGCGCCCGGCCGTGACTGTTCGGCCAAGCCCCATTGTTCGAGTCGGTTGAGGCGCTGCACCAGCCTGCTGGCGCGCGCGCCGTCCTCAGGCAGGGCGCCCAGCGCGATCTCGCCGCCGCGCGCATGGCTCAGCAAGTCGCGGTCAAGTTCGGTGAAGCGCTCCAGCTTGACCGCGCGATCGAGCCGGTCGGGCTCAAGTCGGGGCCCGAGGATTTCCGTCGCCAGCCCCTCGGCGCGCTCCCGGAAACCATGGGAAACATAAGCGCGCGGGATGACGAGATCGCGCCCGTCCTCGCGCCGGCCGCGCATCAAGAGATGGACGTGGGCGTGGCCGGTGTCATGGTGCTCGGCCGCGATCCAGTCGATGCGCGTCCCCAAGTCCAATTCAACGCGGGCAACCAGGTCGCGGGTGTAGCCTTTGAGGTCCTCGATCTGTCCGCCGTATTCCGGCGAGACGATGACCCGGAAATGGTGGCGATCGCCGTCGCAGCGTTCGACGAAGGCCGCGCCATCGGCCCGGTCCAATTCGCGATCAAACACCTGGACCGGATCGCCCTCGCGGCCGGCGCCGTCGCGCTCGACATAGAGCGCATGACGCATGAGCGAGCCGCCGCCTCCGCCGGCAGGGTGAACGATGGGCCGAAGCTTGATGATGACCTTCTGCTGACCGGCGGGCCGTTCGTGGGCCAGCTTCACCTTCGGCGCGCCGCGGCTGCGGTTGAACCAGGCCGCGCGCTGGCGGACCGCGACGCGTTTTGAACTCACCGCGGATGGCGGACGGAAGAGAGACGCGCCCTCTTGCGACGCGCGCGGGCGACGTTTCCCGACATCGCCTTCAAACAGGTCTTCGGTGTCTTTCGAGGCCATCGCGGCGCCTTTCAACGAGCACAGAGCGCTTGCCGCAAACCGCCGCACCACGGGTCGTTATGAGGCGCGAAAAAAGATGTGCAGACAAGCCGCTATGCGTTCAGCACTGCGGCGCATTCTATCTTGCTGCCAGTCCCTCTGCTCGTTGCGCGTCGTTCCTGAAGCTTCCCCATCGCATCGGGTGCGCAGCTCGTGTGCGAGAACAATTATCGTCGCTTGTGCGCGCGCAATTATCCGATCGCGCCCGCGATCGTGCCGGTGTCGGTGACGCCTACCGCGTGGCCGTTCTTGCGGATCGCGTAGCCGGCCGCGCCGCCGCCGGAACCTGGATTGGGAAAACCGGTCGGCCGGCCGATTACGCCAGCCGAAGCCCCTTTGCGATTTGCCCGTTGCACCGACGCTGGCAGCTTGCGAACAAGAACAACGCTTCGCGCGGCTATCCGATCGTGCCAGTGATCGTGCCGTTGTTGGTGACGGTGACGGTGTGTCCGTTCTTGCGCACCGCATAGCCCGCCGCGCCGCCGGAGAGGCCGCCCGCCGCGCCGAAGTTTCCGCCGTTTCCGCCAGCCTGCGCCGGGCTGAAGTAGCCATGCGCGTTGCCGCCGGCGCCGCCAGAGCCGCCGCCGCTTGTCGTGCCCGCATTCCCCCCATCACCTGGATCGCCGGCAACGATGCCGCCAACACCGCCTGAACCGGCTGCACCGTTTGGCGCACCGCCGCCTCCGCCCCCGCCGCCGTTGCTCTCGCCGAACCCCCAGGTGTTCTCATTGCCGCCGCGACCGCCGCCGCCGCCCGCTCGCACTATCCCGCCACTGTTGACAATAACCGTCATGGGCAGACGACAGTAAATCGCATCGCCGCCCGCCCCGCCGTTGGTCGCGGCCGATCCGCCACTGTTCGTATCGCCGCCGCCATTGCCGCCGCCGCCTCCACCGCCGCGCACCTGCCCGCCATTGAGCACTTCGAGCGTCAGCACGATCGTGTGCGAGCCTGTCGGCCACGTGCCGCTGTCGATGGCGACGCCGCCCGCCGCGCCGCTCGCGCCGGCGGAGCCGGTGATGGTCACGCCATTGCCCACCTGAAACACCACGGTCGCGTTCTGAGCGCCAGTGTAGCCGGCGCCGTTCGCAAGCGTGCGCAGATTGACCGGGCTTGAGCCGGTTATCTGAATTGTCTCGTTGAATCCGGAAGATGGCGCCGAGCGCACCACCTGCGTGCGGTTGCCTGCATCGTCGTAGCTGTAGGTGACGACGCTTCCGTCATCGTACTCGACACGGATCAGGCGCCCGGTGGCGTCGTAGTCGTACTCGAGGGCCTCGGCATTGCGAAAGAGCGCCGTGCCAAGAGCGCCCACTGCCATGCCGTTGAGAAGCAGAGCCCGCCTTGAGATACGCATACCCGCCTCGCTTCGCAGTGCGATATGCCGCGCGCAATCTAGGCCAATCGCGCACAGCTGCAACGTGAATTTTGGAAACAGCTTGCGATTTGATTGATCAAACTTCGTTTGCGCACTAAGAGAGGTCGAGCGGCGGGAGACACCGATGCGAGCATGTGGCGTTCTTGCTTCGCACCTTCGCAGGCTGGGCCTTGGTGCGGCCGTCGCGCTTTGCATGCTCTTCGCCAGTTCACGCGACGCGCATGCTTTCTTCTGGCTAGGCGTGCCGCCGCCCATCACCAGCGCGATCGATTTCAACGGCGTTGATCTGGGCACGGGCGGCTTCACAACCTCGGCCGTCGAGGTCGTCATCGGCCAACCGCAGGCGGGCGGGCTCGTTTACGCCCGCACCTTTATACAACTGGGCGAACTCCATTTCGGCTGGCGCGACAATCTCGCGGGCACGATCAATCTGCCCTTGGGCAGTTCGACCTACACAGTAAGCCTCGGCGGCAGTTCGGAAACCTTCACACTGAGCGGCGGGGCCTTCACGTCCGATCAGGGACGCGGATCGACGCTGGAACACAATCCAACAACGGGCATCTACACGTATCGCAACGCCTATGGCGTGACGGCTCTTTTCGACGAAGACCTTGCCAACCAGCAGATGCTCCCGCTGGCGAACGTCGCACGCGTCACGCAGGTCACGACCCCTGCGGGAGATGTGACCAGCTACCACTACGCATCGGTGAGCGGCGCGGGCGGCGGCACGTGGCTGCGGCTGCAATCCGTGACGAACAATCTCGGCTACATGCTACACCTGCAATATGCGGGCGACACCGGAACAAATCTCGACGCTTGGCGTCGCCTGATCAAAGTCACCGGGGTCAATCTGGCGGACAGCTATT
>CAZHWA010000213.1:0-1118 GCA_964536175.1 uncultured Terricaulis sp.
CGTGTCTGTCGAAACCTCGTCCTATTGGGTGACGGTGCGTCTCAGCGTTGATTTTCTCTCGAGCGCGCGGCTCGGCGACTGGATCGAGGGCGGCGGCGAGGTGCTCTCGACAGAAGACGATCTTTATGTGGTCCGAGGCCGCGTCTGGTGTGGCCAACGCCTGCTGATGACCGGCACAGGCATGTTCAAACCGCTTCAACGCCGCGATCCAAGGCCCGGTGAACGGGCCTATCCGGGCAGTACGGCAAGCTAGACCAGCGCGCGCGCCCGCCCTAGCAGGCGTCGCGGGTGTTGAGGACTGCGGGGATCGTCATCAAGAGAATCCAGAACTCGCCGAGCCAGGACCAGTCCTCGAGATATTCACGATCGTAGCGGATGCGTCGTTCGTAGCCCGTGCTCGATCGGCCGCTGACTTGCCACAGGCCGGTGATGCCCGGTCGCACCAGCAAATAGTAGCGTCGCTCTTTGCCATACCGGTTGAGTTCGGCGCGGGTGATCGGCCGTGGACCGATGATCGCCATGTCGCCGCGGATGACGTTCCAGAGCTGGGGCAATTCATCGAGGCTCGATTTGCGTAGGAACGCGCCGATTGCAGTGATGCGAGGGTCGTCCCGCAACTTCTGCGTCTCTTGCCACTCTTCGGCTGCGTACGGGTCGTCCAGCAGAATGCGGGCAAGACGCTCCTCAGCATCCGTCGCCATCGTGCGGAACTTCAGACATTCAAAGCGCTGGCCTTGTCTTCCGACGCGCGTGTGCCGGTACAGGACCGGGCCGCCATCAGTCAGTTTGATCAGTAAGGCTATGGTGAGAAACGCCGGCGCGAGGAAGATCAAGGCCAGGGTCGCGACCGTGAGGTCGAACGCACGTTTAAGCGGGCTGTTGGCGGCCCTGACCTTACGGATCAGGCGACGGTCAGTAATCCGATGCGCGACCCGCGCCTCGGCGTACCGATAGCGTTCGCCAGCATTCTGCCGGCCACGAAACGGAATCCTTACCGCGGACCCCGTTTCGATCATCTGATTGGCCATCTTGCAGCGACCCCGCCATTCCCTCAAATGGCGCGTGACCTTGGCACGACGCCATTGTGCGGCGCAACCCAAGTCGCGCGGTTGGCTAAC
>CAZHWA010000213.1:1132-2473 GCA_964536175.1 uncultured Terricaulis sp.
GGGAACGCTCCCAACGGTAGAGTCGTTTCCCGCCAAGCGCCGCTTTCGGCGAAATTCGTGTGAGGTGCCGTTTGGGCGCTCTGCGACGCCCGCAGCACTGGGAGACCCAGAAACGCGCGCCCGAGGCGCCGGCCGCCGAGCCGCGCGTCGGTCGTCCGTATCCGCGCTGGCTCGTCGTCTCCAGTCTCATTGTTTATTGTGCGGTTTTTTGGGTTTTGGCGGTTGCTGCCGGGACCTGGGGGGTGGAGCTCGTTCGCGCCGCCCTTGCCCAGCCTTAAAGAAAAGGCGTCCCGGTCTAGCCATATTAAGCGGGCGTTTGCTTCCAGACGGCACTTCTATTCTGCCGCCGCGGCGCCGAATCGGTCCCGCGGACGAGGGCGGGCGCCTTGCTGAAACTCGTTACATCAAAGGCTGTGAAGGGACCTCCGATGGCCGCGTCAAACAAGAGTACGGGTGGTTATCCACAGCCATTCCCGCACAACGCGCAATCTGTTGCAAATTGGCGCCGTTCCGGGGATCGATCGGCTCGACGAACACGGCGGTCGCGGCTGGCGGGCCATGCTTCGCGGACCGTTTTGGGGGAAATCCTGTTGCGCGCACGTCCGTTTCTTTCGCTTTTCGCCGCTTCGCTCGTCCTGCTTGTGCCGGTGCACGCTGTGGCCCAGGACCCGGATGAGAGCGTCGCGGTGCGGGATCGGCCACGTCCCGAATTCGATCCGCTCGGCGTACGCGTCGGCAGCTTCAACCTTCATGCGACGCTGGATCTCGGGCTCGCGGCGACGGACAACGTTTTCGCGGAGGAGACAGGCGAGGATGACGACACCATCTTCACCGCCGGCCTGCGCGGACGCCTGGAAAGCAATTGGTCGCGTCACGCCCTGACGCTCGAGGCGGGGGCCACCTCTGTCGGCTATGACGACTTTTCGAGCGAAGACCACGAGACAGCGTTCATCGGCGGCCGCGGCCGCCTGGACGTCGGCGCCCGTTCGAACGTGTGGGCGAGCGCGCGGGTGGCTCAGGAAGTCGAAGCGCGCAACGATCCCGACGCGCCGCTCCAAGGTATTCCACGGGCGGAATTCGACCGCACCGAATTGGCCGTGGGCGCCCAACACAGCTTTAACCGATTCCGGGTGTCAGCGGCGGCCGGTCAGCTGCAGCACGAATACGACGGCGTGCAGAGCTTCCGCGATTTCGAGGAAACCAGCCTGACCGGACGTATCGAGGCGGAGTTGACCCCGCGCATTGGCGTTTTGGCGCAAGCGACCACGGATGAGCGCGATTACGACAATACTCCGGCCCTGAGTTCGGACGGCCAGACCTATCTCGTGGGCGCGACCATCA
>CAZHWA010000213.1:2483-4785 GCA_964536175.1 uncultured Terricaulis sp.
TGATGCGGGGCGAAGTCGCGGTTGGCCATTTTGAGCGCGATTACGACGCCGGCCTGAGCACCGATGGGATCGCCGCTTCCGCCAATGTCGAATGGTACATCACCCGCCTGACCACGCTGAGCTTCCACGCCAGGCGCAATTCGGAAGACGTGGTCGGAGCGACCTCGGCTGTGCCTTATGTCGAGACGGTCTATGGCGGGCGGGTCGACCATGAGCTGCTGCGTAATTTCATCCTGACCGGTGCTGCGCAGTTCGGACAGCGGGACTATGAAGTGATCGACCGCGACGACGAGTTCATGTCGGCTGAACTTGGCGCAGACTATCTTATGAACCGGCGCGTCGTGCTCTTCGGGCGGTATGTGTACGACGACGTGGAGTCCGACGGCGTAAACGCCTATCGCGACTACGAGGAGAACCGCTTCACAGTTGGCGTCAGCTTCCGTCTCTAGGGGATTGCCGGGGCAGGCGCTAAGCTGCACGCGTGAGCTTGGACCTGCATATGCCGCCGGCCAAAAGGCCACCGCAAAAGCGTCCGCACAAACGCGCCGTGAGCAAACGCGGCGCGCCCCCCGTCGACGCCCTGGCGCAAGCTGCCTGGGCCGAGGCGGACGCAGCGCTGGCTGAGGCGCTCCTGGAATGCGACCGAGCGGTCGCGGCCGGCAGCAAGGCCGCCAGAGCCGAGGCGCTGGACCTGCTCGCCTTGGCTTTGTCCCGGGCGGCGCGGCGGCGGGGTTTGACCCGCCTCGGCAAGGCGGGGGCCCTGGAGAACTACGATCCGGCGAGGCATGAGCTGACAGACGCGCGCAGGACCGCGCCGCGTCGTGTGCGGGTAGTTGAGCCCGGAATAACGCGTGCGCGCGAGGTGCTGATCAAGGCGCGGGTCAAACCAGTGCGAGCGAAGCGCACATGACGTCGGCCCGCGAAGTTTGGACCCTTTGCGTCGATTTTGGCACCGCCTTCTCGAAAGCGGCGGCGGCGCCGCGTGGCGCCTGGACGCAGTTTCGGCCCGCAGATGTGCGCCCGCTGATGTTGGCGGGCGAGCAGGCGACAAATCCATTTCTGCTCGATAGCGCCATCTTCGTCGACGATGACCAGGTTCTGTTCGGCCGGGCGGCAATCGAGCGGGCCGACGCATCTGTGCATCAAAAACGCCGGGCGCTGCGGTCTTTCAAGACGCTGTTGTCGGTCAGCGACCTGGATCGCGCGCTGAATACCGGAGCTCCAGCGTCAGTCGATCCCTACCGCGTTTTCGCGATGCGGGACCTGGTGGTGCTTTACTTGGCCTACCTGCTGGCTGCCGTCGAACGCGCGGTTCAGACCGACCCGGTACTCTCCAGCGTTCCGATCGAGCGGCGCTATGCGGCCCCAGCGTGGCGCGACGGCGATAGCGGTGGTCTCCACGGGGCTATTTTGCGTCTGTTCGGCGAAGCGGAAGCGTTCCGGGCCGCCGTTGGCGACAGAATGCTGGCGCCGCAAGGCCTCAGCATCAAGACGATCGGCGAGGCGCTGCCGGGAGCTTTGAGTCATCCCCGGACAGTGCAGATGGGGCTTGTATTCGAGGCGACAGCGGCGGCGGCGTACACCTCGATTGGGCTGGAAGAAAGCGCTTCGCACATGATTGTCGTCGACATGGGCGCAGGCACAACAGACATCGCCGCGGTCGCGAACTTGGCCGGACACATGGAAGAACTGCCGCATGCGCGGGTCACTCTGAAGCAGGCTGGCGATTTCATCGACCGCATCGTGGCCAATCTCGCGATCGAGGCAAATCCATGGGCGCGCGCGCCAGACGATCAGGCGGTGCTCTGGCGGCTGCTCATGCGTCACATGCGGGACATCAAGGACAGTCTGTACGCCGAGGGCCGGGCAGTCCTGCGTCACGACAGGCGCACGATCCGTGTGACGATGCGCGAACTGGAGAAGGACCGCGATTTCCGGGCCTTCATGAAAGACCTACAGCACGCCTACGACCAAAGCCTGAGCGAGGTGCGCGATTCCGCCAATGAACGAAAGCGGCGCAGGATTCAGGCCGTCGCCGTCGGCGGGGGCGCCAATGCCCCGTTTATCCAGTCGCTGCTGAAGCGAAAGCCGCCGCGCGGCGGGAAACTGGCGATCGAACCGCGTCCAGCGACGCCGGAGTGGGCGTTCGCGCCTGAGTTTCGCGGCAACCTCGCGCCTGTCTTTCCCCAACTCTCGATCGCCATCGGCGGCGCGGTGGCGCCCGAGACGATGCTCGCGGCGAAATCCGAACCTAATCCGGCCGGAGCCGGCCGAAACGGTATCCCGGCGGCACCCGATTGAC
>CAZHWA010000214.1:0-4784 GCA_964536175.1 uncultured Terricaulis sp.
CCGTGGCGGCCGCGCAGCACACGTTTACGGATGGCGTCCAGGCGCTGGGCACCGCCCAGGCGCGCGAGAGCATCGTGCTGACCCCCAAGGTCGCCGACACCATCCGGGCCATCCGCTTCGAAAGCGGCGATCGCGTACGGCGCGGCCAGGTCCTCGTTGAAATGTCGAACGTGGAGCAGGCGGCCGATCTCGCCGAAGCGCGCGCCGCCAACGAAGCTGCGCAAGAAGAGCTGCGACGTTATCAGGAGCTTTACGATCGCGGCTTTGCCTCGCAGGCGCGGCTGGACACGGTGCGCGCGGCGGCGGACGCGGCCGAGGCGCGGGTGAACGCCGGCGGATCGCGCATTGCCGACCGCACAATTCGCGCACCCTTCGCCGGCATTGTCGGCTTGCGCACCGCGAGCCCTGGCCAGTTTGTACGGCCGGGCGATCAGATTGGCACGCTCGACGACATCTCGGAGATCAAGCTCGACTTCGACGTGCCCGAAACGCAAATCGCGCTTATCGCACCCGGCGTTCAGATCGTCGCGGCCACGGGCGCCTTTCCCGATCGAACGTTCCAGGGCTCGATTGCGCACGTCGATAGTCGCGTCGATCCCACAACCCGGACCGTGCGTGTGCGCGCCATGCTGGCCAACCGGGATGAAGCCATCAGGCCCGGCATGCTCATGACGGTCCGGGTCTTGGCGAATCCGCGTGAGGCGCTCGCAATTCCGGAAATCGCCATCCTCGATCGCGCCGACGGCTCATTTGTCTATCGCGTTGTGTCGCGCGAGGGGGGCCAGGCTGTGGAGCAAGTCCCCATTCGCACCGCACAGCGCAGCGGCGGCATGGCCGAGGTTCTGGAGGGCCTAAGCGCCGGCGATCTCGTAGTGACGGAAGGAGTACAGAGCATCCGGCCCGGACAGCCAGTGCGTCTGGGCGGCGGCCAGATCGACGGCGCAGCGGAGGCGCCGCAATTGAGGCCGCGCGGCTAGCCGCATGACTCTATCCGATCTTTCGGTTCGCCGTCCTGTCCTTGCGACGGTCTTCTCGCTGCTGATTATCGCATTCGGGCTCATCGCGTTTGCGACATTGCCGCTGCGCGAGTTGCCGGATGTCGACCAGCCCGTCGTCTCGATCAGCACGTCGTACCCGGGCGCTTCCGCTCAGGTCGTCGAAACCCAGATCACGCGCATCATCGAAGACCAGCTCTCCGGCATCGAGGGCGTCGACGTCATCCACGCCACCAGCCGCGACGGCCGCTCCTCGGTCAATATCGAGTTTACGCTCGATCGCGATCTCGAGGACGCCGCCAACGATGTGCGCAACGCCGTCAGCCGTGCGCGCGGACAGCTGCCTGCGGATGTACTCGAACCGGTGATCAGCAAGGCAGACTCCGACGCCAATGCGATTATGTGGTTCAGCCTTGCCTCGACCAGCATGGATTTGGTGGAGCTGTCGGATTACGCGCAGCGCTATATCGTCGATCGGCTCGGCGTGATCGACGGCGTGGCCAACGTGCAGATTGGCGGCGACGCGCGCAGGGCCCTGCGCATCTGGCTGGACACCAACGCCATGGCTGCGCGCGGGCTCACTGTTCAAGATGTAGAAAATGCTCTGCGTGCGCAGAATCTCGATCTGCCGGCCGGCTATGTGCAGAGCCAGGAGCGCGACTATCAGGTCCGCGTCACTCGGCCATTCGAAACGCCGGCGCAGTTCGACCGTCTGCCATTGCGCAGCGCCTCCAATACTGACGCAGCCGTGGTGCGGCTTGGCGATATCGCCCGCATCGAATTTGCGCCGATCGAGGAACGGCGCATTTTCCGCGGCAACGGCCAGGACCAGGTCGGCATCGGCATCGTCCGGCAATCGCAATCGAACGCCCTGGATGTCGCGCGCGCTGTAAAGGCGGAGGTGGAGCGCATCCGCACCAGCCTGCCCGAAGGCACCGAGATCGTGCTGACCTACGACGCCACCGTGTTCATCGAGCAGGCGATCTCGCGCGTGGTGCAGACACTGCTGGAAGCCACGCTGCTTGTGGTCTTGGTCATTTATCTCTTCTTGGGCTCCTGGCGAGCGGCGTTCATTCCAACTGCCGTGATCCCGGTCTGCTTGATCGGGGCGTTCCTGATCCTGTCGATCTTCGGATTCACCATCAACCTGCTGACGTTGATGGCGCTTGTGCTGTCTATCGGCCTTGTTGTTGACGACTCCATCGTGGTGCTTGAGAACGCCCAGCGCCGCGTCGATACCTTGGGCGAGCCCAAGCTGGTGGCGGCCCAGCGGGGCGCGCGCCAAGTATTCTTCGCGGTGGTTGCGACCTCCGCAGTCCTCGTCGCCGTGTTTGCGCCGATGCTGTTCGTCGGGGGCTATATCGGCAAACTCTTCATCGAGTTGGCGGTGACGATCGCCGGCGTGGTCGTCATTTCAGCATTCGCTGCGCTCTCGCTCTCGCCGGTGATGTGCTCGAAGCTGCTGAAGCCCGCGAGCCAGTCGACCAAGCTCGCCCGGTTCGTCGATCGCACGCTCAACAATCTTCGCGCCTCCTATCGGGCCTCGCTCGAAGCGGCGTTGCGGCGTAAGCCGATCGTGTTTGCGATGTTTGGCGGCGTCATTTTGGCCGGCGCCTTTCTGTTCTCGCAGCTCTCCAGCGAACTGACGCCTGCTGAAGACCGCGGCATGTTAATGGCCTTCATCAGCGCGCCCGAAGGCGCCGGCTTCGAATACACCAGCCGGACGATGGAGCAGGTGGAAAGCACGCTCATGGAATATGTGGAGCGTGGCGAGCTGGCGCGGTTCATGGTGGTCCTGCCGGGCTTTGGCGATCAAGGCACCAACCGCTTCTCAAGCGGCTTCGCCATGATGTTCCTGGAGCCGTGGGGCGAGCGCACTCCCGCGCCGGAATTGATGACCGAACTTAATCAGCAGTTCAGCCAAATTCCCGGGGCGACAATTCGCGTCATCATGCCAAACGCCTTTCAACGCGGCGGCAGCGATAGCGCCTCCATCGTGCTGTTGGGCTCGGAGTATGAGCCGCTCGCGCAGACCGCCGAACGAATGATGGCCCGGCTGCGGGAGGATCCAAACTTCCTGCGTCCGCGCATGAATTACGAGCCGACAAGTCCGCGGGTGCTGGTGGACATCGACCGCGAGCGCGCCGCCGCGCTGGGCGTTTCGGTGCAGTCCATCGGCCGCACGCTTGAAGCAACCATGGGCGCGCGGCGTGTGAATACGATTACGGATCGTGGCGAGGAATATTACGTTTACTTGCAGGCTGAGCGCGACGAGCGATCCAACATCAGCGACCTGACCAACAAATACGTTCGCTCCGACCGCACCGGCGAACTCGTGCCGCTTTCAACCATCGTCTCGCTGCGCACAGCCGGCGATAGCGCCGAGAGACGGCGGCTGAATCGCCAGGCCGCTGTCACGGTCAGCGCATCTATCCCGGGCGACTACGCGATCGGCGACGCCATGCAGGACATGGAACGTATTGCGCGCGAGGAGATCGGCGATCAGGCGATTTCGATCGACTACACCGGCCAGGCGCGTCAGTTCCGTCAAGCGACGGGCGCGATCGGGTTTGCCTTCGCGTTCGCGCTTATCATCGTTTACCTGGTGTTGGCCGCGCAGTTCGAGAGCTTTGTGCACCCGTTTGTAATCATGCTTTCGGTGCCGCTGGCGCTGATGGGAGGCTTGTTCGGGCTCTTCCTGTTCGAGCACACCCTCAACATCTATAGTCAGATCGGCCTCATCATTCTTATTGCACTCGCGGCCAAGAACGGAATTTTGATCGTCGAGTTCGCCAACCAGCTCCGCGACGAGGGGCGCAGCGTCCGCGATGCGATCCTCGAGGCGTCCGATCTGCGTATCCGCCCTGTGCTTATGACATCGATCGCAACCATGGCCGGCGCCATTCCGCTTATTTTCGGTCACGGCGCGGGCGCAGAGAGTCGGACCACGATCGGGACCGTGATCTTCTTCGGCCTCGGCGTCGCCACCATGCTGACGCTGTTCGTCGTGCCGGTCTTCTACGATCTGCTGGCCCGGTTCACGAAGTCGCCAGAGGCGACCGGCCGCGCCATTGACGAATACGCCCAAACGGAAGCCGTGGCCCGTCCCGCGGAATAGTACGGCAGCCTGTCAGTCGGCCGTTTCCACCATCAGGTAGCCGATCAAATCGCGCCGCTGAGTTTCGTCGCGCACGCCGGCGAAGGCCATGCGATTGCCGGGTAGGAATGTCTGGGGATTCTGGAGCCAGTGATCGAGGCGCTCGCTGTCCCACACGAAGTCCTCTTCCTGCACCGCGCGCGAGTAATTGAAGCCGTCAACCGCGCCGATCTCGCGTCCGAACACGCCGTGCAAGTTGGGACCTACGCGATTGCCGGCGCCTTCATCGAGCGTGTGGCATGAGCGGCACTGTGCAAACACGCGCCGTCCCGCCTCGTAATCGGCTTCGTTATAGGGCGCCGGCAGCGCCGCGATGCGGGTCTGGATTTCTTCGTCTGAGAGCGCGTCTCTGGCGCTGCCCGGGCCCGGCGCGGTCCGCGTGGGCGATGGCCCGCACGCCGCCAGGACCGCACACACGACGAGGGCTCCAAATCTGAGCATCGCAACCTCCGAATATTCTGAGGCTAGGTTCTGGTATTACCGCCCCTTGGCAAGCGTGGCGGCTCGCGGCCTAGCGCCGCGCGGGGACTTCCGTCGCCGCCGCTCCCCTGCAATAACGCTCGCCGCGCCGCCGTAGCTCAGCTGGTAGAGCATCTGATTTGTAATCAGGGGGTCGGGGGTTCGAGTCCCTC
>CAZHWA010000215.1:0-4736 GCA_964536175.1 uncultured Terricaulis sp.
CGGCAGTTCGACGTAATCGCCGATGTGCACAGCGCGGTCGGAGATCAGCACGAGACCGGAGACGAATTCCTTGACGATGCCCTGCAGGCCAAGTCCAAGGCCGATGCCGAGCGCGCCGGCGAACACGGCGAGCGAGGTGAGATCGAGGCCCAGCGTCGACAGCCCGGCGGTCACGCCGAAGAGAACGAGCCCGTAGCTCAGCAGCTTCTCGACCAGATAAAGTGCGCCACTGCCTTCCCGGGTGCGGGTGCGGAAGCGCCTGATGGCAGCCCCGACAATCCAGGCCGCGACCAGAAAAATCAGCGTCACCGCGATCGCCGCCGCCACCCCGCCGAGGGTGAGTTCGGTCCGCCCCATCTGGAGCAGTTCGAGCTCGGACAACCGGTTGATCTGCTGCTGCCACATCATGTGCCGCGACTCTCTTCGCCCATTCTATCGACCCTGCCGCCGAGCTATGCAATATTGCAACGCGGACCTCGCGCAATGGGCGCCGACAGAGCGGGCACATGGACTGGGATAAGCTCAAGACCTTCCACTTCGCCGCCGAGACCGGCAGCCTGACCGCAGCGGCCGAGAAGCTCGGGGTCAGCCAGTCCTCGGTCAGCCGGCAGATCGCCGCGCTGGAAAACGACATGGGCGTGCCGCTCTTCCAGCGTCACGCCCGCGGCCTGTTGCTGACCGGCCCCGGCATGGCGCTCAGGGAATTCACCCGCGAAATGGCGGGCGCGGCCGTGATCGCCGAGTCCACGCTGAAGGACGCGCGCGAGAAGGTGATCGGCGACCTCAAAGTCACCGCCCCGGTTGCGTTCGGCTCCACCTGGCTTGCGCCCCGCCTGGTGCACTTCGCCAACCAGTATCCGGAAACACGCCTCCAGATCATGCTCGACGATCGCGAATACGATCTGCTGAAGCTTGAAGCCGAATGCGCCATCCGCTTATGGGCCGCAACGCACGCAGATTTAATCCAGCGCAAACTGCTCGAAGTGCGCGTCAGCCTTTATGCGTCAGCGGATTATCTCAAACGGCACGGCATGCCGAAGAATGTCGAAGATCTCGATCATCATCGCATCATCGCCTATCACGCCGGCGTGCCGACGCCGATGCGCGAACTCGATTGGGCCCAGCGCGCCGGACGCGAGGACAATCGCCCGCGCGCGCCTCTGCTTGAGATCAACAACGTCTATGGCATGCTGCGTGCGGTGCAGTCGGGTTTCGGCATCGGCAGCGCGCCCGACTACATGGCGCGGGAAAGCCCCGATCTCGTGAAAGTGCTGCCGGATCTGCCCGGCCCTTCATTCGAGGTCTATTTCATCTATCCCAGCGATCTCAAGCGCTCCAAGCGCATCGCCGCCTTCCGTCAATTCCTCATCGATCAGGCCGCAACCTGGGAAGAATGACAGGCGTCAGTCCAGCTCGCGCTTTAGAACGGCGCCAGTTCGCGGATCGATGTCGACTTCGATCTTGCGCCCTTCGGCAGTGCGCCCTTCGACCTCCCAGACGCCGTCGTCCAGCTCGACTTCGCGCACGGTGGCCACGCCCTGCTCGCGCGCGATCGCAACGGCGCGTTCCTGACTAATCGCCGCTTGCCCTGCTGCCGGCCGATGGTTGTCCTCGCCCCCGCGCCGGTCGTCATGCGCCAACGCCGCAGTCGCGACCGCCGCGGCGGCTGCCGCCAGGATCCACACTTTCACGCTCCGCTCCCTCAAAGCTGACGGTAGTCATTCACGGCGAACGTATCGCATTGACGGGCGTCGCCACTGTCAAACCCGCGCCGGAACCAGCGCATGCGCTGCGCGCTCGAACCGTGGGTGAAGCTGCGCTCGTCGCGCTGGCCAAGCGTGTCGTCGCCGATCGCGTGCGCCGCATTCAGCGCTTCGCGGAGATCGGCCTCGTCGATCGCCAGTGTCGGCTGCGCGGTATGGCCCCACACGCCGGCCAAGCAATCGGCTTGCAGCTCCACACGCACCGAAGTCTGATTCTGACTTTCTCCCGGCAGCGAATGCCGCGTTGCGCCAATCAGGTTCTGCACGTGATGGCCAACTTCGTGCGCAATCACATACGCCTGGGCGAAATCGCCGGGCGCGTTCAGCCGGCTCGCCATGGTCTCATAGAAGCTCGGGTCGATATAGAGATTGCCGTCGGCGGGGCAGTAGAACGGGCCGACCGAGGACGGCGCCGTGCCGCAGCCGGTATCCACGGAGTTGGCGAAGATATGCAGTTCCGGGTCGCGATAGGCGCCCACCTGGGTTCCGTAGTTTGGCAGCCGGCGCTGCTGGAATTGCGCGCGCCAGACATCCTCAGTCGACGCCAGCACCGCGCTTGAGAAATCGCAGGCCTGACCGTGTTGATCGCACACTTGTCCGGCGGCTTGCGTCTGCCCGCCGCCGATCCCGAGCAGGCTCAGCATGGGGCCGCGCATGCCCGGCAGGAAGAAATACACCCCGAGCAGAACGAGCCCGATGATGAGGACGCCGCGAATGCCGAGACGGCTCACCAGCGCCAACAGCGCGCCTGCGGGCATCGCAGCGCCGCCGGCGCCGCGTCCGCGATCCCGTACATTGTCCGACCGGCGTTGCCCCTCAATGCGCATGGCGTCCTCCCGTGTGCGGCGAACCTACTCCCGAGATCTGGCCAGCGGCAACGCCAAAGCGGCGCGGATGGCTCCCGCGCCGCGCCGATTAGTCGTCCTCACGCCACGCGTCGGCGTCCTCCGTGGCCGAACGCAACCCGTGTGGTTCGTTGTCGTAGAATAGATCCGGCTGTCCGCCCGCACCCAGTGGACGGCGGAATTGGGTCGTGTCCAAAGGCATGCGGGGTTTGTCCAGGCCAAGCCTACGCATGGTGCGTACGAAGCGGTCTGCGATGAGCTGCGCATACGGGCCTTCGCCCTTCTGTCGCTTGTTCCACTCCGGATCGTAATCGCGTCCGCCGCGCATCTGGCGCACGATCGACATCACGCGCGTCGCCCGATCTGGAAAATGTGCGTGCAGCCATTCGCGGAACAGATCCTTGATCTCGCGCGGCAGCCGCAGCACCACGTAACCGGCAGCGCTGGCGCCGGCCTTCGCCGCCTCTTCCAGGATGGCTTCGATCTCGCTGTCCGTAATCGCCGGAACGATCGGCGCCACCATCACGGTGACCGGCACGCCAGCTGCGCTAAGGGCGCGGATGGCTTCGATACGCCGGTGCGGCGCGGCCGCACGCGGCTCCATCACCCGAGCGATGCGCCGCTCCAGCGTCGTCACCGAGATCGCCGCCTTCGCCAAGCCGCGTTCGGCAAGGCGCGCCAGCACATCGATGTCGCGCATCACCAGCTGTGACTTCGTGATCAGAGAAACCGGATGGCGCCACCGCTCCATCGTTTCGAGAATCGCCCGGGTGATGCCGTAACCGCGTTCGATCGGCTGATAGATGTCGGTGACGCCGCCCAGCATGATGGTCTTCGGCCGATAGCTCGGCTTTGAAAACTCAGCCTCGAGCAGTTCGACCGCGTTCGCCTTGACGAACAGCTTGGTCTCGAAGTCGAGGCCCGGCGAAAGCCCGACATACGCATGGTTGGGCCTAGCGTAGCAGTAGATACAGCCGTGTTCGCAGCCGCGGTACGGATTGATGGACTGATCGAAGGAAACGTCCGGGCTCGTGTTGGTGCTGATGATGGAGCGCGCCAGCTCGGGCGTGACGATGGTTTCGAGCGGCTGGATCTCCTCGGCCGACCACCCGTCGTCGAACGCTTCGTAGGCAAAGCGTTCATAGCGGCCGCTCACGTTGGTCCGCGCTCCGCGCCCGTGCAGACGATCCTTTTCCATCAATTAGGATCATTATCCTAATGTAAGAACATTTCAAGAACATACTTAGTGCACCAACGACGGAACCCCCGCCTCGTCTGTCGATTGCGTAATGTGGAGGTCGCTGGCGCGGGCGGGAGTGAAGCTATGCACTGGTTGGCCGTGGGCGTGCTGGTCGCAGCGATTGTACTGTTAGTGGTCCTGGTCGTCTGACGCGAAAAAGGGCGCCGGGAAAACCGACGCCCTTCAGACGTTTTCGTTTTGCATTGTCAGCCCCTGTGGGCGGAGGCGCCCTCAGGCGACGATTTGCGCGGCTTGGTGCAACATGGCGATCGCCATCGGAGCGAACACAACAAGCGCGGCGACGAGGCAGTAAAACTTGGCCATTTCCATCTCCCAGTTCAGATCGACCATCGATCCGATGGAGAGCAAGGTAAGCGGAGCTTAGCCCTGTCGCTGTGACGCCGGTTACGTGTCGTGAGCGCCTCGCAGTCTGCATCGCCCCTCACCCGTTTGAGGGATGCCGCGCTCAGACCGCAGACGTACCTGCCAATCCTGGGGAGGCCGAGGTGAAGCAAATTGTATCCGAACTGGACAGCGATCTTGAGCGCCAACTGATGCGTGCGGCAGACCGCAAGGACTGGGTCGAGGTTGATCGCCTGCTCGACCGGCTGCGCTATCTGGCGCGTGAGGTTGGCGCCGACCACGCGGCCGAGGACCACGCCAGCGTCCGATAGCGTCGCGCTTACATGAATCGCATGTCCCGATCGTAGGTCACGAACCGCCGGCCGGCATCGACATAGACGATCTGGCCGGTGACGGCCGGATTCTCGATCAGGAAACGCACAGTGCTCGCAACGTCATCAGGCGTTGGCCCATAAGCGAGCGGGGTTTCCGCGTGCAGGCGCCGATAGTCCGCGTCACTCTGACCCGGCGCCGGCAGCACATAAC
>CAZHWA010000216.1:0-4695 GCA_964536175.1 uncultured Terricaulis sp.
CGATCTGCAATTCGTCGATCGAGAAGACTACCGGGTCGATCCCGAACGCGCCGGCGCGTTTTACGAGACTGTGCGCCGCTTCTGGCCGGCTTTGCCCGACGGCGCGCTTGCGCCCGACTACGCAGGAATCCGCCCGAAGTTGCACGGCCCGGGCGAGCCGCAAGGCGATTTCGTGATCGAAGATAGCGTCACGGGCCTGGTGTGCTTGTTCGGAATTGAGAGTCCGGGCCTCACGTCCTCGCTGGCGATAGGCGAGGAAGTCGCCGATCGACTGACGCACCTTTGAGGACTCTGCGCAGCGGCTTCACAAATACAACTGGTCAACGGCGCCTTGCTGCCATCTTAGCTGCGGTCCACTTGTCGGGCGTTACACGATCACGTCCTGTTGAAGCAGTGAAACGCGCGACATCACCGCACGTATCATAGTCCCGGCGCACTCCTTCTCCTAGGCACGAGGAGGCGCCGCGGACTCGCCTGCACTGGCGTCCCGCGAGCCGCAGAATAATTCGTTACATCGCGCATGGGCGCACGGCGCACGCTCCACCCGATCTCCTTTTTCACAGCATCGGCTCGTCCGCGTGTGCGGAACCAAGCCACCTGAGGCGACGTTTCTCGGACAGTTTCGTACAAATGGAGAGGGAAGATGCTTGGCTGGGCTATTGGCTTTTTCTTAGCCGCTATCGTTGCCGCGGTATTCGGGTTTGGCGGGATTGCGACAGCATTCACCGGCATCGCCATCTTGATGTTCTGGGTCTTCGTCGCCCTGTTCGTGCTTTCGCTGCTATTTGGCGCGTTCGGCGGCACGCATGCCGCGGCGCACGGCCCCAGCGGGCGCACGTTCGCTACATTCGCGCTCGTGGCTGGCGTGGCGCTGCTGGTTTACGCCTGGGTCGACAACAACATGTCGGCACAGCGCGTCGGCGCTGAAATCGACCGCACCGCCGTGCAGCTTGCCGAAGGCACAAGCGATGCGCTGCGCGGAGCCGGCGAGCGGGTCGAAGATGTGGCTCAGGACGCAAGCACTGAGATTCGCCGCGACACTGCCGACGGTTTGAACGAAGCCGCCGAAGACGTCGATCCTGACAATGACCCGGAACAGCAGTGAGCATGCCGATAGAGCCTCGGCTCGGATCGTTAGGCGGGGTCCGGCCGGCCGGCGAAACCAAGGAAGGTGATGCATGGATCGCAAGGACCCCCTACGCCAATTGAGTCCCGCTCCACCGCGGAGCGCGCCTCTCGCCGTCAAACAAGCTTGGTGTGAAAACGCCGTCGCCCTGGCGCTGAGGTTCATTCGCCCCGAGGGACCCCCCGCGCCAGACGCACGCGACACGCATAGCTGGGAAGTTGAGTTTCAATCTGCGCTGTTGGATCCGCCGGCGTATGAACGCTACCTTCGCGAACGGGTCGAGGCATCGCTAATGGCGCCTGCCTAAGCGCGCACATGTTTAGTGTCTTGAAACTCGCGCTCGTCGGCTTGGCCCTGGCCCTCGGCGTGGGCCCGGCCGCCGGCCAAACAGGGGACCGCTTTTTTGTCGAAGAGAGCGATGCCCCGATTGGCGATGTGCTGGACGCAGCCGCAGCTGCCGGCCAGTTCGACTACTTCCTCGCCGCCGTGCGGACAGCTGGGCTCGAAAGCGTTTTGCGCGCAGAGGGTCCGATCACCGTCTTTGCCCCCACCGATGAAGCATTCCGACAGCTCGGCGAGCGCGAAATTGCGCGCTTGATGCGCCCGGCCAATCGCCGCGAACTGTCGGCCGTGTTGACGTATCATGTCGTGGCCGCGGAGCTCACGGCAGAAGATTTGGCGGGGCGCCAAGTGCGCGTCGAGGCGGCAAACGGCTTCGATCTGACGATCGACGCGCGCGACGGCCTTCGGATCAACGATCATCTGGCCGTCTTGCAGGACGTCCCGGGCGCTAACGGGACGCTTCACGGCGTGAACACCGTGTTGAGGCCGCCCATCCTCGTGGCGTCGCGATAGGACTGTGATAGCCGAAAAACGTCGCCTGCTTCGGCTGCTCGGCGCACATGTGCGCGGCAAGGAACCCGCCGACCGCGCGGGGGCGCTATAGTAGTGTTTGACCTCGCGGTCGCGGGGCCCTAAAGACCCCGCCACCACGCGCCAGATCGAAAGCGCGCTTTGACCGGCACACGGCCCCATATAGGCCCGGAGGCTGGCGAGGCACCCCGCCCGACGTGATCGTCCGGCGGGGTTAAAGGCTTTGGCGCAAGGAGTTGGAATGTTCGAGACGCTCACAGAGCGGCTAGGCGGTGTATTCGACAAACTCACAGGGCGCGGGGCGCTCAGTGAGGCAGACGTCGACGCGGCGCTGCGCGAGGTGCGCGTGGCGCTCCTGGAGGCTGACGTCGCCCTGCCGGTGGTGAAGGACTTCATCGCCAAAGTCCGGACAGAGGCGGTGGGCGAGGCCGTCATCAAGGCGGTGAAACCCGGCCAGCAGGTCATCAAGATCGTCCACGACGCGCTGGTCGAGACCCTGGGCGGCGATGTTCCGCCGGAACCCCTGCGCATCGACGGCGAGCCGCCGAACGTCGTGATGCTGGCCGGCTTGCAAGGCTCGGGCAAAACCACCACGACGGCGAAAATCGCGTTGCGCCTGCAAAAGATCGACAAGCGCCGCGTTTTGATGGCCTCGCTCGACACGCGCCGGCCAGCAGCCATGGAACAGCTGACGACGCTGGGCAAGTCGATCGGCGTCGACGTGCTGCCGATCGTGACCGGCCAGTCGCCGCAGGAGATTGCCAAACGCGCGCTCACGACGGCGCGCCAGAGCGGCCACGACGTGCTGCTGCTCGATACCGCAGGCCGCACCACGATCGATGAAGAGATGATGGCGGAAGCAGCGTCGATCGCTGCAATCGCCAAACCGCGCGAGGTGCTGCTGGTCGCCGACAGCCTCACGGGTCAAGACGCGGTTGAGACCGCCAAACGTTTCCACGCGCGCCTGCCTCTGACCGGTCTTGTGCTGACCCGCGTCGATGGCGACGGCCGCGGCGGCGCTGCGCTCTCTATGCGTGCGGTGACGGGGCTGCCAATCAAGTTCCTCGGCGCGGGCGAACGCCCGGACGCACTCGAACCTTTCGACGCACAGCGCATAGCCGGTCGCATCCTCGGTCAGGGCGACATTGTGGGTCTGGTCGAGAAGGCGGTCGAGCAGGTCGACCGCGCCGAGGCCGAGAAGCTCGCCAAGAAGATGGCCAAGGGCCGCTTCGATTTCGATGACATGGAAAAGCAGCTGCAGCAGCTCATACAGATCGGCGGGCTCAAGGGCGTGATGGGCATGCTCCCCGGTGTGCAGAAGCTGAAGAACCAGATCAGCGACGCTGCGCTCGACGACAAACAGATCACGCGCCAGATCGCGATCATCCGCTCCATGACCAAGGCCGAGCGGGCCAAGCCCGATTTGCTCAACGGCCGCCGCCGCGCCCGGATCGCCAGAGGCGCCGGCGTGGAGGTGGCGGACGTCAACCGCCTCCTCAAGATGCACCGCAACATGGCCGACATGGCCAAGGCGATGGGCAAGGGAAAACTGCCGTTCGGGATGCCCGGCGGGGGCGCGCCTTCGCCGGAAGTGCTCAAGCAACTTGGCTCTGGCCGGCAGCTGCCGGGCCTTGGCCAGCCGGGCGGACTGCCCGGATTACCTCCCGGTGGCCTTCCGGGCCTTCCCGGAAGCAACAAAAAAGGCTAAGAACTCAAAGGAGAAGCGCATAAATGTCGTTAAAAATCCGTCTCGCCCGCGGCGGCGCCAAGAAGCGGCCGTTCTACTCGATTGTGGTGGCTGACAGCCGCAGCCCCCGCGACGGGCGTTTCATCGAGAAGGTCGGAACTTACAATCCTATATTGAGGTCCGACGACCCCAATCGGGTCACCCTCAAACTCGAGCGGATCCAGGATTGGATGAAGAAAGGCGCCCTGCCGACCGACCGCGTAGCGCGGTTCCTCGACCAAGCCGGCGTAATGCAGCGCCAGCCCCGCAACAACCCCAATAAAGCCAAGCCTGGCAAGAAGATGAGCGAGCGCTACGCCGCGAACGCTCCCGCCGAAGGCGAGGCCGCTCCGGAGGCGTAAGAAGACCAAGTGCCCGACAAGAAGACTGCCGCATCGAAAGCCGCGCCCGCCAAGCCCGCGGCCAAGGCCGCTCCCGCAAAGAAGGCCGCCGCTGGCGCGCGCCGCGAACCGACCAAGAAGCCAGCCGCCAAGGCCGTGAAAGCCGTTAAGACGCCGCCGGCCAAGACTGGCCCGGCCGCCAAGGGCCCTTCGCCCAAAGCCGCAAAAGCCGAAAAGCCGACCGCGCCGGCTAAGGGCGCGGCGAAGGCGGCGGCCAAGCCGGAAAAGAAAGCCGAGCCCGTAAAGGCGGCTGCGCCGAAGGCCAAATCCCCACCCAAGGGCGCAGGGGCGAAGCCTGAGGCCAAGACGGCGGAGCCGAAGCTCGCCGCGTCCAAGACCAAGGCCAACGGCTCGGACCCCCATCCGAAGAAGGCAACCAAGCCTGCAGCGCCGGCCAAGACCGGCGCGAAAGCCGAACCGAAGGCAGCAAAGCCCGCTAAACCAGCCAAGACCGCCAAGCCGGCCAAACCGGCGAAGCTCGCGCCAGTCGAAGCTGCGTTTGCGAAACCGCCGCCGGCGCGGCCGCGGGCGGTTGCCGCAGGCCGTGCCGAACCGGTATCGCGCGTCCT
>CAZHWA010000217.1:0-4691 GCA_964536175.1 uncultured Terricaulis sp.
TTTCATGCTGCTCGACGAGCCTTTCGCCGGCATCGACCCGCTCGCCATCGACGACATCCGCAAGCTGATCCTGTTTCTGAAGGATCGCGGCCTGGGCGTCCTGATCACCGACCACAATGTGCGCGAAACGCTGCAGATCGTGGACCGGGCCTCGATCATGTTCGACGGCGAAGTGATGTTCGAAGGCGCGCCATCCGAAGTGATGGCGTCCGATGTCGTGCGCGAAAGGTATCTCGGGAAAGATTACCATTAGAGCGGGGCAGCCCATGGGGATGACCCCCCGCTTAGAGCTGCGCCAGGGCCAAGCCCTGGTGATGACGCCGCAATTGCAGCAGGCGATCAAGCTCCTGCAGCTCTCCAACATCGAGCTGCAAGAATTCGTCGAAGCCGAGCTTGAGCGAAACCCCCTGTTGGAGCGCGAGGACCCACAAACAGAGACGCCAAAGCCGGAGCAGGCGGCCGAGACGCAGGCGCTCGACTTTGAGGCCGACACGCCAAACGAACCGGCGCTTGATGTCGATATGGCCGATGTCGCGCCGGACCTGAGCCGAGCCGATCTTGCCGAAGCCGGCGCCGCGCCGCTGACCGATTGGTCGAAGGCCTCTTCCGGAAAGAGCTTCGACGATTTGCCGGGTCTTGAAGAGACGTTGACCCGCGACAAGACCCTGGCCGAGCATCTCGACGAGCAGCTGACCCAATCCGGTCTGTCGCCTGCCGAACGCATGATCGGGGCGGCGCTGATCGATGCTGTGGACGACTGGGGCTATATGCGCGCCGATCTCCTGGAAATAGCCGGCCGGATAGGCGCGCCCTACCCCCTGGTGCGGCGCGTGCTCGAAGTGATGCAGGGCTTTGAGCCGACCGGGGTTATGGCGCGCGATATCCCCGAGTGCTTGGCGCTGCAGCTGAAAGAGCGGGGCCGCTTCGATCCGGCGATGGAAACGCTGTTGGCGCATCTCGACCTGCTTGCGAAAGGCCATTTCGATCGGTTGATGACAGTCTGCGGCGTCGATCGCGAAGACCTGACCGAGATGATCGCGGAAGTGCGCGCGCTCACGCCGAAGCCAGGCGCCGGGTTTGGCGGCGAGGCAGTGCAATCGGTGTCCCCGGATGTGTACGTGAAGCAGGCGCCTGACGGCACTTGGGTGGTGGAATTGAACACCGACACCATGCCGCGCGTGTTGATGAACCAGCGCTATTACGCTACGGTGTCGAAGACCGCAAAGCGCGAGGAAGACAAGCTTTTCCTGACCGAATGCGCTCAGAACGCATCGTGGCTGGTTAAGAGTCTCGACCAGCGCGCGCGCACGATCCTCAAGGTCGCGCGCGAGATTGTGCGTCAGCAGGACGGCTTCTTCGCCCATGGCGTCGAACACCTCCGCCCCCTCAATCTCAAGACGGTAGCGGCCGCCATTGAGATGCACGAATCCACGGTAAGCCGCGTCACCTCCAACAAATACCTTTCGTGCGCCCGCGGGTTATTTGAGCTGAAATACTTCTTCACCGCCTCGATCAATGCAGCCGACGGCGGCGAAGCGCATTCGGCCGAAGCGGTGCGCCATCAGATCAGAGGCCTCATCGACAGCGAAACGCCAGACGAGATATTGAGCGACGATCGTATCGTTGAGATCCTGCGCGACAAGGGCATCGACATCGCCCGGCGTACGGTGGCCAAGTATCGTGAGAGCCTGCGCATCCCCTCCAGCGTCGACCGCAAACGGAAGCTGGCCCACGGGCTTTAGTTGAAACCCGGCGCGCGGACGCGCACGAAGCAGATGCTGGCTTTTGCACTAAGCCCCGGCCGCGCCCAGCGTTCGTCGCAAGGACGTTGCCGTTGCGAGAGATCGGCTTGAGAAAGGCCCGCATGAGAACCGTCGTTATCGCTGCCGCCATTGTCGCCGCCTGCGCCACGGCGCCGGCGGAGGCGCAGGTGCAGTGCCAGCCGGCTGGGTTCAGCCGCGTGGAGCTGGATACGCTGAAAGCGGCGGAGTGGGACTTGCCGGACGATGCGCGGCGCAATGCGCTGGCGCGCGGGCTGACGGCGTGCCTGTCGAACCCAGATCCGACATTGCGCGACGGCATCGCTTTCGAGGCGCTGACGCACTGGCTGCGCGGGCGGCAGCTCAGCCCCGAAACCATACAGTGGCTCGCGGACGATCTCGAACCAAGGCTGGCCGCGCCGGAAGGCGCGGGGTTCGAACGGCCGTTCGCCGCGCTTGTGCTCTCGGAAGTGGCGCGCGCCGACCGTATCGAAGCCTACATGACTGCCGAGCGGCGCACGCGGCTGCTGGATGCGGCGATCTCCTATTTCACCGGCGTGCGCGATTATCGCGCCTTCGACGAGCGCGAAGGCTGGCGCCACGGCGTGGCGCACGGCGCCGATCTCTTGCTGCAGCTCGCGCTCAACCCAGCGTTTGACCGCGCCGAGTTGACGCGCATCCGCGATTCGCTAGCGACACAGCTTGCGCCGGACGGACACTTCTACACGTACGGCGAAAGCGAGCGCATTGCGCGGCCGGTCATCTTCATGGCGCAACGCGAGCTGTTCAGCTCTGAGGAATGGCGGGACTGGCTCGTGCGTCACACGGCCGTTCCCGCCGACGCGTTCAGTTCGCAAGCCGGACTTGCGCGCCGGCATAACATGATGGCGTTCCTCTCAGTGCTCTACATGCAAGCTAGCCTCAGTGAGAATGAGGCCGACGACGCCCTGCTCTCTGGCGCCGAAGCGGCGTTGCGTGGCCTGCCGTGAGACTGAACTAGGATCGGCGCGGGGAGCCGATCGGAAAGCCTGCGCTGCGCTAGCTGCTCTTGGCCCGCAACAGCAGCCACTGCCCCGCGACCACCAGCCCGACGCCGCCGAGCGCCAAAACGCCCCAGGTCTTCGCCTCGAAAAGGCTCGACACGACCATGGCGAGCGGCGGCGTGAGCGCGGCGATGTAGGAAGCGGTGGCGTAGCCGCGCCGGCGTGCGAGGCCGTAGTACAGGAGGAAAGCGACGACAGAGCCGATGACGGAGAGGTGCAGGAGCGAGAGCACATAGCTCCAGCTCGGCTCGAAATTCCAGGTGCGGCCAGTGACGAGCGCGAACAATGCAAGCAGCACAGAGCCGTAAAACATCGCCCAGCCGGTCGACGCCGCCACGGTGGCGCCCGCCAGTTCCACGCGCCGAGCGTAGACGTTGCCGATCGCTGCAGCCAGCACGCCCGCAAAGGTGAGCGCCACACCGATGAGCGCGCGCTGGCCCATCTGTGCGGTGACGATCTCTTCCCACGACAAGAGCGCAACGCCGGCGATGCCGAGGCTGGCGGCGGCCCAGGAGATCGTCGGCGCGCGCTGAGCGAACACTATGCGAAACACGGCAAGGTTCACAAAGGCAAGCGCGGCGAAGACCACCGCAACGACAGCCGATGTCACTCGCTCTTCGGCCCAGTACACAAAGGCGTAATCGATCGCGAACGTGAAGAGGCCCACACCGAACGCAGCCAGGTGTTGCGCGCGGGTTAGCGCAATCGATTCCTTGCGCAGCCAACACCACGCGAACAGCAGCGCAGCTGCTAGCGCAAAGCGGTAGACGATGGAAACGATTGGGTCGACGACGCCTAATTGCAGTGTGATCGCAAACCACGTCGTGCCCCAGGCCAGTGTGCAGATCGCGATCGCGGCAAGGTCGAGCCATTGCATGGCATGGGGCTGCCGCGCCGGTTCGGCCCGTGTGATCGCCTCGTTCGCGCGCATGAAATCCCTCGGCCGGCAGATGGGCGCCGGAAGCGGCGCTGCAAAGGCCCCCGTTCGCAAAAGCGGCGAATACCAGGCCGAGTACGCCCTCGCCGCTCGCGGCGCGTTGACCGCGCATGTTCCCGAGCCTACCTTGGCGGCATGGCATCGGGGCGCTCTAGGGGGCGGAGCCCGGTCCCCGAGAGCCCTCTCGCGCGCGTTCGCGCTCAGTTTGAGGAGGCTCCTTCATGCGCATTCAAGTCGCCGGACGGCAGATGGAAGTCGGCGAAGCGCTCAGAACCCGAATCGAAAGTGAAATCGCCAGCGGCGTCGGCAAGTATTTTAGTCGCGCGACCGATGCTGTGGTCACAGTGGGCAAGAATGGCGGTGCAGGCGTGGACGTGGATTGCACCGTCCACCTTTCCTCAGGCATTACTCTACAGGCGGAAGGACACGGCGGCGACGCGCATAGCGCGTTCGACGATGCATTGGGCAAACTGGAAAAGCGTGTACGCCGCTATAAGCGGCGGCTGAAAAATCATCACGGCGACGCCAAATCCCCACTTCCGACGGAAGCCGCTTCGGCCTATGTGCTCGCACCGCTCGGCGAGGAGAGCGAAACTGAGGAGGAGGACGCCGCGGGCCGCGAAGATGCGCCGCTGGTTATCGCCGAGACGACGGTGCAGGTGCGTACGATGCCGGTGTCCATGGCGGTCATGCAGCTCGATTTGTCCGAGCATCCAGTGGTGATGTTCCGCAACGCGGCCAACGGAGCGCTGAACGTGGTGTATCGACGCAAGGACGGCAACGTCGGTTGGATCGATCCCGACCGCGCGAAAGGCAACGGAACGCAAGTGTGAACAACAAGGTTGGCGCCGCTCGTGCTTTGGCAGGCGGCGCAAACAGGGTGTCGATGAACGATCTGAGCGATCTTGTCGCGCCGGAGGCGATTTTGCCCCGGCTTGCGACGGCTTCCCG
>CAZHWA010000218.1:0-4686 GCA_964536175.1 uncultured Terricaulis sp.
GAGACGTGGCGCGGGGCGCTTGCGCTTCTTGTAGCGGTCGAAGGCGTACGCGCCGAGGCCCCAGGCGATTGCGCTCATGGTGGGCGCGAATTCGCGGGGGGCAAAGGCAATCTTGTAGTCGCCGGCCGGCAGGTGCTGGGCCAAAGCGCCGATCATCATGGCGCTGGCCTTATCGCTGACGCCGAACAGCACACGTTCGATTGAGCCGTCGGTGGCCGGGACGAGCAGGATGCGTCCGTTCTGCGCCTGGAAATCGTGCGCCGCAGCCAGGCGGCGCAACGTCTCGGCATAGCGCTCGCTCCAAGCGCCCCATTCGCCGGTGCGCAGCAGATAAAGGGGTACAGCGGAGGCGTCCGCGTCAGGAAGGAAAGGGAGATTCATAGGTGTCGGCTGCCAGACGTCAGAATTAGCGCGCGCGTTCGGCGCTGCCACCCTGATAGCTGACGCCGGACATCTGCGCCATTAGCGCTTTGTTGAGGCCGAGCAGGCATCGTTAGGCGCTTGTTAGGATTCGTCCGATGACTCGATTGCCTCTGGCGCTGCTTGCAGTTTCCGCACTGGCCGCATGCGCCACTACCGGCGAGGGGACGTCCGCGCATGTGGCCGCCGCAACCCCGGCGGCGCGCTCGGTCGACCGCGACGCACGCGAACGGATCGTGCGCGAGGACATGCTGACGCAAATGGCGTTTTGGGCGGCCGAGTACCAGACGTTCCCGAACGATCTTGAGGCCGCCCAGCGTTTTGCTGAGGCGCTGCGACGCGGCGGCCGCGCCGATCGGGCCGCGCAGATTGCGGCCGAGGCGCTCGGACGCTTTCCGCAGGACCGCAGCCTGCTGGCCACGTACGGCTACGCGCAAATCGCGTCGGGCCGCCCGCACGAGGCCTTGCGCCCGCTGGCGCTGGTGGCCGCGGCCGAACCCGAGAATTGGCGCGTGCGTTCTGCGCTCGGCGCTGCGCTCGACCAGCTCGGCCGCTTCGCAGAAGCCCGCCAAGCCTATCAAGAAGCGCTGGCGATCGAGCCAGCCAACGCGCGGGTGCTCACCAATCTCGGCGTATCGCACATCATGGCTGGCGAGCCTGCCGAGGCCGAGGGCTATTTGCGGCAGGCCGCCGAGCAGCGCGGCGCGCCGCCCGAGGCGCGCCAGAACCTCGCCATTGCGCTCGCACTGCAAGGACGCTTCGACGAGGCTGAGCAGATTGAGCGCGTGGACCTGCCGCCGGCGCAAGCCACGGCCAACATGCGCTATCTGAGAAGTCTGCTGTCCGACCCGCGCCGCTGGGCCGACGTACGCGGGCGCGGCGGCTAGCATAGTCGCCGGCGACGATCGGCAGCTCTTGGAGACCTGCGCTTAGCGGCTCGCCATCATATGGCTGACCTGGATCAGCGCCGGGCCGATAATCACCGCAAACAGCACCGGCAGGAAGAATACGATCATCGGCACGGTGAGCTTCGGGGGCAGGGATGCGGCCTTCTTCTCTGCTTCCGAAAGACGGAGTTCGCGGTTTTCTTTCGCCATCACGCGCAGCGCCTGGCCGACGGGCGTGCCGTATTTTTCTGCCTGAGTGAGAGCCATGGCGACGGCCTTGACGCCAGGGTGGTTGGTGCGCCGCGCGAGGTTCTCGTAGGCCATGCGCCGTTCGGGAAGGTAGGAAAGTTCGGCCGTCGTCAGCGCAAATTCCTCGGCGAGCTCGACAGAAGCGGGCGCTATCTCCTGGCCGACGCGCTGCAACGCCATTTCGATCGACATGCCGCTCTCGACGCAGATCAGCATCATATCGAGACTGTCCGGGAACGCCGCCATGATCTTGGTGCGGCGCTTGTCGGCGAGGTTCTTTAGATACATGTTCGGGGCGTAGAAGCCCGCGGCAACGCCGCCCACGACAGCCATGAGCTTTAGCTGAAGGCTCAACGCGTCGCCAATGACGGTTATGTAGAACAGCGCGGCCAATCCGAAGCTAATCGGCAAGGCGGCGCGGTAGAAATAGAACATGGTTTGCGCGGCGCTGCCCCGCAGACCGGCGCGCACCAGCTTTTCGGACAGGGTGTCGTCGGCGAGCGCTTTTTGCAGGTTGAGCTTGTCGACGAGATTCTTGGCGAAGGTGTTGGCGTTCTTATGCTGAAGCCCGCCCCCACGAGCGAGGTCGGCGCGGCTGCGCTTGCGCAGCTCTTCGCGCTTCTTGGCCACTTCCTTCAGGCGCGACCCGAGTTTGTTTTCGGCCAGACTAGGAGCAGCCAACGAAACGACGGTGGCAAAACAGGCCATCGCCCCCAGGGCGCTGGCGATGTTGATCGGATCGGTCAGAGTTTCGACGATGTTCACGGCCGGACCTCAGAACTTGAAGTTGACCATGCGGTGCATGATGAAGATTCCCATCGACATCATGACAGCAGCGCCCAGCAGGATGAGATTGCCGACCGGATCGGTGAACAGGATCATGATGTAATCGGGACGTGTGAAGTAGACCAGCGCCATGACGATGATGGGCAGGGCGCCGATAATCATGGCCGATGCCTTCGCTTCGGAGGAGAGCGCTTTCACTTTCTCCTTCATGAGTTTGCGCGCGCGCAGCACCGATGAAAGGTTGCCGAGCGACTCGGAGAGGTTGCCGCCGGTCTTCTGCTGGATCACCAGCACAATCGAGAAGAAATTGACCTCGGGCAGCGGCATGCGATCGTACATGCGCTGCGTGCCCTGGTCGAGCGGCACGCCCATAGCCTGGGAATCGCACAGCGCCTGGAATTCGCTCCGCAACGGTTCAGGGCTCTCGGCAGCGATAATGCGTAGGCATTGATTGAGCGGCAGGCCGGACTTGACCCCGCGGACAATCACGTCGATGGCGTCGGCCAACTGATTTGAGAACTTCTTCTGACGGCCTCCGACGAGTACGCCGAGAAACCAGCGCGGCAGACCGAACATGCCGATGAAGAAGCCCATGAGGGCGCCAATCGGGCCCTGGATCAGAAGTCCGGCAAGCGCCAGCACGGCGCCGCACGCGGCAGAGATGATCCAGAACACAGTTGGCGATAGGTTGACGCCCGCCTGCGCGATCAGTCCCTTCACGGACAGGCGCCGCCGGCGCGACTGCTTTTCGTTTGCGGAAAGCTCCCGCAACGCCTCTTGGGTCGATTGCCGGCGTTTGAGCGCGGCGATGTCCGCCGCCTGCTTGCGACGATCGATCTTGGTCGCACCCGCGACGGCCTTCACGCGTTTGCTCGCAGCCGCCGGTTGTCCGCCCGCAAAGGCGACGCCAATCCCGCCAATCGCGACGAAAGCGAGCACAGCAACGAGGAGGGCGGGGTCCATCAGGCCTGCTCCGCTTCGTCGAGGGCCTGCGCCAATTCCTTCTCAAGTCCGAAGTAGCGCGCGCGCTCCCAGAACCGCGGACGGCCGACGCCCGTGCCTTTGTGACGGCCGGTGATTCGGCCGTTCTGATCTTCGCCCTGGATCTCGTACACGAGCAGATCCTGGGTAATGATGGTTTCGCCTTCGAGGCCCAGCACTTCGGTAATCTGCGTGATGCGGCGCGACCCGTCGCGCAGACGCGCGGCCTGAATGACCACGTCCACCGCCGCCACGATGATTTCGCGGATGGTCTTGGGGGGCAGGGAAAATCCACCCATCGTGATCATGGATTCCAGGCGTGAGAGCGCCTCACGCGGCGTATTCGCGTGCAGCGTTCCCATGGAGCCGTCATGGCCCGTATTCATGGCCTGCAACAGGTCGAACGACTCGCTGCCGCGCACCTCGCCAACGATGATGCGGTCCGGGCGCATGCGCAGACAGTTTTTAACGAGGTCGCGCATCGTCACTTGGCCGGAGCCTTCCAGGTTCGGCGGCCGGGTCTCGAGGCGCACCACGTGCGGCTGCTGCAATTGCAGTTCGGCTGCGTCTTCGCAGGTAATGACGCGCTCGGTTGGATCGATAAACGCGGTCAGGGTGTTCAGGAGCGTGGTCTTGCCCGAGCCGGTGCCGCCGGAGATGAGGACGTTGCAGCGGCAGGCGCCGATGATCTGCAGTATTTTCGCACCGGCAGGCGAGATCGATCCAAACTCAACCAGATTGGAGAGCTTGAGTTTGTCCTTGCGAAACTTCCGTATGGTCAGCGTCGGCCCATCGATCGCCAGCGGGGGAACGATGACGTTCACGCGCGAGCCGTCCGGCAAACGTGCGTCGCAGATCGGAGAGCTTTCATCAACGCGCCGGCCGACCTGGCTGACGATGCGCTGACAGATGTTCATCAACTGGCCATTGTCGCGGAATCGGATGCCGGTCTTCGAAACCTTGCCGTTGACTTCGATAAACACCGAGCTTGAGCCGTTCACCATCACGTCGGCGATATCGTCGCGCGCGAGCAAGGGCTCCAGGGGGCCGTAACCCAACACGTCGTTGCAGATGTCGTCGAGCAGCGCTTCCTGCTCGGCGATCGACATCACCACGTTCTTGATGGAGATGATTTCCGCGACGATGTCGCGGATTTCGTCGCGCGCACTTTCGGGGTCGAGCTGCGCCAGCTGGGTCAGATCGATGGTTTCGATCAGCGCGTTGAAGATGGTGGATTTGACCCGGTAATAGGCCTCGGAGCGATACTCCGGCGTTTCGACCGGCTCTTGCGAGGGCTGCAGACGCGACGCTGGCGCGCTCGGCGGAGGCGCGGCGGAGCGCGGTGCGGCAGCCGGGACGGGCG
>CAZHWA010000219.1:0-4662 GCA_964536175.1 uncultured Terricaulis sp.
CTTGCCCGCCCCGGTCGGACCGACGACGGCGATTGCCCTCACCACATTGGCCAGTCTGCTTTCAGGCATAAGCGCTCTCCCTGGGTTCCCGCTTGGGGACAGGCGGCGCCCAGCGGCGGGCGCCGCTTTTCTGGTTCAGGCGCACACTGTTTCACGGACGCAACGGCGGCTCAACTGGCATCGTCCAGTAACCCCGGGGGGCGCGCGCCCGAACCAGCCAGCAGGTAGCTTGGCTCATGGCCCAACTTGCTTTCGACGATGACATGGCCGCGAAACTCGAGGCGGTCTATCGCGCCCGGGACATCGTGCGCCGGCGCAGGCACGTCCGCGAGGCGCTGTCCGCCAAGCCCGGCGAGCGCATCATCGACATCGGCTGCGGGCCCGGTTTCTGCGCTGCAGAGCTGCTAGAGGACGTCGGCGAGACCGGCGGCGTCTTGGGCGTTGACCTAAGTGCAGCAATGCTGGGCGTGGCTGCGCAGCGCTGCAAACACCACACCAACGCAGAGTTTCGCGAAGGCGATGCATCGGCGCTGCCCGCCGCGAACAACGCCTTCGACGCGGCGCTGTGTGTGCAGGTGCTGGAATACGTTCCCGATATAGCCAAGGCTTTGGCCGAGATGGCGCGCGTGCTGAAACCGGGCGGGCGTGTCGTGATTTGGGATATCGATTGGTCGACCGTCTCCTGGCATGCATGCGACGAGACGGGAATGGCGCGCGCGCTCGCGGCCTGGGATCGGCATCTGGCACACCCGGCCCTGCCCCGCACGCTGGCCGCCGAGCTCGAAATCGCTGGATTTGTGGACGTGCAGGTGGAGGGCCACGCTTTCGTCAACCGCGACCTGGGCGCCGATTCCTACGTCGGCGCGATCTTTCCCCTGATCGAGAACTTCGTTTCCGAGCAACTCGGCGCTGAGCGCGCGCACGCCTGGGCTGCAGAGCAGCGGGAGCTGGAGAGCGCCGGCGCGTTCTTCTTTGCCTGCCTCCAGTTCTGTTTCATCGCGCACACCACCCGCGTGACCTGACTGGAGTCCCCCGTGGAGTATGAAGTCGAGGGCGCGCTCACCGCTTCCAGGTTTCGTTGACCGTGTAAATTGGCGCCAGGGTCGGGCCGGCGCGGAAACTCGTCAGTAGACGCCGCCGCGCCAGGCGCCGGACCGCGTTCTGCACCGAGGATTTCGACAGCCCGGTCGCGTGGGCGATCTCGGCAAGGCTGGCGCCGACCGACTTGCGCCCGACCGCGTGCGTGCGCCGCCATAGCCAGAGATAGACCACGAAAGCGGCTGGCGAGCGGTCGTGGCCGACAAGGTCGCGCATCAGCGTGTCGACCAGATAGGGATCGAGCCTGAGCGCGCGCGACATGGATTTTGCTATAGCAATTAAAGGATACCTTGCGCCAGCGCGCGCTTCGGCGCGATAGCCCCTGGTGCGAAGGAGCACGGGCATGATCACGAAGCTGAAATTCGTTTCCGTTCCAACCAGCAATCAGGATCGCGCGCTCAAGTTCTGGACCGAGCAGGTGGGCTTTGAGGTCGCTACCGATCAGCCGATGGGAGCGCAGCGTTGGATCGAACTCAAGATCCGCGGCGGCGAAACCGGCATCGTGCTGTGGACGCAGGAAGGCCAGGAAGATCGCATCGGCACGTTCTTCAACGGTTCGTTTGCCTGCGACAACGTGCAGGAGACCTACAGGCAATTGCGCGAGCGCGGCGTCGAATTCGTCGAGCCGCCCAAGAAGCAGCCCTGGGGCGAATACGCCGTGTTCAAAGACCCCGATGGCAATCAGTTCGTGCTCGGCTCGCGCTGACCTGGATACGCGCTTCCTTCACTGCTCCGCCTGACCTTTCCTTTGAACGGCGGAGATCGGAAGGCCAGCCCCCGGGGCCGGTTCAGCGGTCTTCTCGCGGCGGCTCAGCAGCGTCGCCGCAAACCAGCACACGAGCGCCCAAGCGGCGCCCAAGCACCAGCCGGCCAGCACGTCCGTCGGCCAGTGCACGCCGAGATAGATGCGACTGGCGCCGATCAACAGCGTGAGCAACACCGCCGAACCCAACACATAGGCGCGCAATGGTGCGCTCTTCTGCGTGCGCGCCAGCAGCGCGCCAAGCGTCAGATACGTAACGGCCGACAGCATGGCGTGGCCGCTCGGGAAACTCATGCTGGTCACATCCACGGCGTGCGCCACGAGATCGGGACGCGGGCGCGAGAAGCCGACCTTCAGGCCTTCGCTGATCGCCGTGCCGCCGAGCGTGGCGACCAGCAGCATGATCGCCGAGCCCCATTTGCCCTGCACCAGCACGTAGCCGACAGCCAGCAGCGTCACCAGCGCCAGCACGCCGAAGCCGCCAAGCGCGGTGATCTCGACCACGATTTCTTCGAACCAGCGCGGGCCGATCGGGTCAGCCGGATCGGCGGTGCGCAGCGCCATGAGCAGGCCTTCGTCGAGCCAGCGCACTTCGCCCTCGCCTTCCGTCACCTCGTCGGTGATTTCGAGGAAGGCCAACAGCAAAAGGCCAATGCCGAAGAAGAATGCGATCGGCACGATCTCGCGCCGCGCCACGTCGATCCAGCGGTTGAGTTGTTGCGTCAAAGTCCGGCCTCCCGCGCCTTCGGACACAATGCGCTCGACGGCCACGCGTTCCAGCGCGGAACCTCCACGGGGACTGTGCGCGTTCCAGAGACATCGCCGCAGTGGAGCGGCTCAACATCCAGAGGAGATCGCTATGCGCGCACTCGCCGCCCTTGCCGCCGTCGCGTTCAGTCTTGCAGCTTGCGATCAGCCGCAAACTGCGACCGACCCTGGCGATTCCGAACAGACATCGACCGGCCAGGAAGCATCGGAAGCCGGTGCGGCCCTCGGCGAGGCCGCCGAAGAAGTCGGCGAAGCTGCAGAAAGCGCCACCAACGACGCCGCCGGCGCACTCGAGCGCGCCACCGACGATAACGAGGCGACCCAGCCTTGAGCCGCCGCCTTCCGCTCGGCTCTCGCTCTTGAGCGCGATTCCCTGCGGGGACTGATTTCGACGCCATTGCGTTGGCGTGGCCGAAGGCGAGCCGGAGTGGACTGACGCACTCGACGATCCGGCATTATCCCGCCGACTGCTTGGTTGCGAGAACGCGTGCCGCTCATTCTCGACACGCAGTATACGAGGGGTGCGGTTGCCGACACGCGACGCCAGACTCGCCCCGCACCTCCTCGTAGTGCAATCGACTAAGCCGCCTTACGCTCCGCTTCGCCATTGAACAGGAAATCGTTGCCGTCGAACGTGACGCGCACGACATCGCCGTCCTTGATGCGCCCTTCGAGAATGAAGCGCGCCAGCGCGTCCTGGATGTCCTTCTGGATAACGCGCTTCAATGGCCGCGCGCCCCAGGCCGGATCGTAGCCGCGCCGGGCCAGTTCGCCCTTGGCGCGGGCGTCGAGTTCGAGCGCGACATTGCGCGCCGCCAGCAGCGCCTCCAGGCGCTTGAGCTGGATATCGACGATGGCGCCCATTTGCTCACGCTCCAGCCGCTTGAAGAGAATAATCTCATCGATGCGGTTGAGGAATTCCGGACGGAAGCGCGCGCGCACTTCCCCCATCACCAGGTCGCGCACGTCCTCCACGTCCGCGCCTTCCGGCTGCTCAGCCAAGAATTGCGCGCCTGCGTTCGACGTCATGATCAGGATGGTGTTCTTGAAATCGACCGTGCGGCCCTGGCCATCGGTGAGGCGCCCGTCGTCCAGCACTTGCAGCAAGACGTTGAACACGTCCGGGTGCGCCTTTTCGATCTCGTCGAACAGGATCACCTGATACGGCCGGCGGCGCACCGCTTCGGTGAGCGCCCCGCCCTCTTCGTAGCCGACATAGCCGGGCGGCGCGCCGATGAGGCGCGCAACCGAATGCTTTTCCATGTATTCGGACATGTCGACGCGCGTCATGGCGTGTTCATCGTCGAACAGGAATTCGGCGAGGGCCTTAGTGAGTTCGGTTTTGCCGACGCCGGTCGGCCCCAGGAACATGAACGAGCCGATTGGCCGGTGGGGATCCTGCAGCCCCGCGCGCGCACGGCGCACAGCGTCGGAAACGGCGGCGAGCGCCGGCTCCTGGCCGACCACGCGGTGGCGCAGATTGTCTTCCATTTGCAGGAGTTTGGCGCGCTCGCCTTCGAGCATCTTCTCGACGGGCACGCCGGTCCAGCGTGAGACCACCGCCGCAATGGCTTCGGCGTCGACCACTTCCTGCACCAGCCCGGCGCCGTCGCCCTTGGCTTCAAGTTCGGCGACCTGTTTTTCCACCTGCGGGATACGCCCGTATTTGATCTCCGAGGCGCGAGAGAGGTCGCCGCGGCGCACGGCGTCCTCGTATTCGGTGTTGAGCCGATCGAGTTCTTCTTTGGCCTTAGCCGCGGTTTGCAGCTTCTGTTTTTCGGCGCTCCACGCCGCCGTGAGTTCGCCAGAGCGTGTTTCCAGCTCGCGAATTTCCTCTTCGAGCTTCTGGGCGCGGTCGCGCGAGGCTTCGTCCTTTTCTTTCTTCAACGCCTCCAGCTCGATCTTCAGCTGCACCAGGCGGCGATCGAGCTCATCGAGTTCTTCCGGCTTGGAATCGACGGCCATGCGCAGGCGCGCCGAGGCCTCGTCGACGAGGTCGATGGCCTTGTCCGGCAGGAAGCGGTCGGTGATGT
>CAZHWA010000220.1:0-4657 GCA_964536175.1 uncultured Terricaulis sp.
ACGGCGCTCGCGGACAAGCTCCCAGCGCGCCGCAGAAAGCAGTCGATCAGGCGCGATCCGGCTTTCCAGGGCCCTGGCGATCTGGCTTGCATCCGGCCTCGCTGCATCGATGCTGCCGACTGTGCGGGCGATCGCGTCGATCTACATCGTCATGCGCGATGACGGGCGCAGCGCCGAAGATGCTGAACCGCCGGTGCTTCCGCTGATCTTGCCGTCAAATAGGAGAACCGGATGACCTATTACTTCTCAAAAACGCTGGAGACGAGCTTCGACGATGCTGTCGCCAGGACCAAGGCGGCGCTGGCCCAACGCGGGTTCGGCGTGCTCAGCGAAATCGACGTTGCGGGTACGCTCAAGGCCAAGCTCGATGTGGATATGCCGGCCTACCGGATTCTGGGCGCCTGCAATCCAGGCTTTGCACATCGCGCACTGCAAGCCGAACCGCTGATCGGCGCGATGCTGCCGTGCAACGTCATCGTCCGCAGCGTAGGCGACAATGCGGTCGAAGTGTCCGCGGTCGATCCAGTCGCCTCGATGAAGGCCATCGAAAACCCGTCCTTGGCGGCGACCGCCGGCGAGGTGCAGGCGCTGCTGCGCGAGACGGTGCAAGGCCTGTGAACTGAGCAATCGGACCCTTTGATCTCACTCAACGACCCATTGTCCCCAGAGGCTAGAAATATAGATGCAGTTGGCGGGTGGCGGCAGGAAAGAGGCGTCGTGCGCCTTGGGAAATGGCGCATAGCCAAGCAGGGAGGAGGGTATGTCACTCGAGCGTTTCCGCAGAACACGCATGGTGGTCCTGCCCAAGCGAGCGCCCACCTATCAGGCGGCGCGGGCAATGGAGGACAACCATATCGGGGCCATCCTCGTCACCGGGCCGTCGGGCCTCGCCGGCATTATCACCGATCGCGACCTTGCTTTGGTCATGCTGGGCGGAGAGCTGGATCCGAAGACAACGCCTCTCGGCGAAATCATGTCTGAGGGCGTCGTCGCCTGCGATATCGGCGACGACCTCTCCGACGTGGTGCGCACCATGCGCGAACACAGGGTGCGCCGTGTGCCGGTGATGGAGAACGGCAAACCTGTCGGCTTGATCGCGTTCGGCGATCTGGTGCTCGAACCTTCGGTCTCGATCGAGGACTTGCGCGGCATTGTCACGGCGCAGTTGGAGGTCGCAGCCGCACACAAGCCAGAGGGCCAACTGCGCCCGGACGGGCCGGCCCGCGCCGAACTGCGCCCTGCCGGCCGCGCACACGCGATGATGCGCGCCCAAGCTCGTGCGGACGCGAGCTATCGGCGCTTGTTGACGGCCATCGCCGAACGGGCGCCCGGTGGGCTGGACCGCCCGGCCTGCGAGCGGGCGCTGCTGCTGTCGGTCTGTATGCTGTGCCGCCGCCTGACGCCGGGCGAGGCTGAGCATCTGATCGCGCAATTGCCGTCCAGATTGTGGGCCCAGCTCGACCAATGCACCGACGGCCCCGATCGTTCGGTAACGCGTCAGGCCATCCGCAGCGAGCTCGCGCGCGTGCTCAAGCTCGACAGCGAAGGCGCCGGACAAGTCATGACAGCTGTGTTCGACGCGATCGGCGAGCTGGTCTCGCCCGGTCAGATGGCCGAGGTGCGCGGACAATTGCCCGACGACATGAAAGCGATGTTTACGGCCGACGCTTGACCGGCGATTGGCCATCGCGCGCATTGTCGAGGAGAAGGGACGTGGATTCAGAAGCGTCGCGCGGCGACATCCAACTGCCGTATGTGAATCGCGCGGGTGGACTGCCGCTGCGCGACGCCATGAGCCGGCGCAGTTCAAGCCGGAAGTTTGCGAACACGCCGCTCGACCTACAGATGATCGCCGATCGCCTGTGGTCTGGGTTCGGAGTGAACCGGCCCGACGACGGCGGACGCACGGCGCCATCGGCGCGCAATTGGCGCGAGATCGATATCTACGTGACGCTTGCAACCGGCGTCTATCGGTACGACCCGTTGTTGAACCGCCTCGAATTCATCGCCGCCGAAGATGTGCGCGCGGCAACCGGCGTGCAGGACTTCGTCGCCGAGGCGCCGCTGAACCTGGTCTTTGTCGCCGACCACGCCAGATTGGAAGGCGCTAGCGCAGCGCAGCGCGATCTCTTCGCTGCCGCCGACGCCGCCTTCATTGCCCAGAACGTCTATCTGTTCTGCGCCGCCGAAGGACTGGCCACGGTCGTGCGCGCGTTGATCGACCGCCCCGCTCTGGCGAAGGCGCTGCATCTTGCCCGCAATCAGCATGTCGTGCTGGCGCAAAGCGTGGGCTTTCCTGCCCCGAGCACCTGATACGCAAGCGAACGACGCCGTTAGTTTGGATGTTCGAGCGTGGCGAGGTAGGCGTGGAGATCGTCGACACTGTCAGGGTCGACGATTAGATTGGGCATGTTCGTATGCGAGGAGTGCAGCCACGCGTTGAGCGCCGTACGCGTGAGGCCCGGCGTGTTGGCGATCGCATCGAACGGGCGCGCCCGCGGATCGGGCGAGTGCATCTCGGCCGCGCGCACCGCATGACAGGAGGCGCAGTTCTGTTCGGCATAGACGAGGCCCAGAGCCGCGTTGCCGGCGTCGGCCGCCGGAACGGTCGCGGGCTGGTGAGCGGCCGCGCAGGCCGATAGAATGAGTGTCAGGCCGATCATTCCAGCGGCTGCAAGCTTCGTTCGCATCCGCTCATCATCCTCAGCAAACTGGCGATCGCTTTGATCTGACGCAACGTGACATACTGCAAGACGTGAATTATGCCGATAGGGAAGTCGAGAGTGACCATGAAATCGATCATTGCCGTGGCTTCGGGCGAAGCTGCCGACGCACAGCTCCTCAATGTGAGCGCCAAGCTCGCGGCTCGCCTGGAGGCGCAGTTGCGCGTGATGCCGGCCTTCAGCGATCCTGCGGCGGACCTCGTCTATTTTGGAACGGCTCTGGGCCAGGCCAGTCCTGACCTGCTGGAGCGGGTGAACGCCTCATTGCGGGAAGCCGATAACAAACTCCAGTTGCTTGGAAAGGATGTCGCAGCTGCACATGGATTGGCCGCCGGCGATCTCGTGGTGACGCCGCGAGCGCTGCCGCCGGCCGAGGCGCTGGCCAGCGCCGCAGTGCTGGCGGACCTCGTCGCGTTCAGTGGCGCGGCGGTGCGTTCGCTGACGCTGGGCGGTGTCTTTGCCGAAGCGCTGATCAACATTCGTGCGCCGTGCCTGATCGTGAACGACCGCCCATATGCATTCGAATCGGCTGCGGTCGCATGGGACGGCAGCCCGCAGGCTGGAAGAGCCCTCCGCGCTGCATTGCCTTTGCTGAAAGCGGCGTCGCGCGTGGTGCTGCTGCAGAACACGCAGGACGGCGGCTTGGACTCCGGTGACGCGGACTTCGACCGCGCGCTCGATTACCTGCGCCGCAACGGTGTGACTCAGATGTCCGCACGCACGATCCAAGGCGCGAGGGTCGCGCCCTCGTTGCTGGCGGCGGCGCAGGAAGAGAGCTGCGATCTGCTCGTTGCGGGCGGCTATGGGAGGCCGCGGCTTTATGAGCTTGTACTGGGCGGCACGACCCGTTCGCTGGTTCAGGCCGAAGACGGCCCGCACCTGCTGCTGGCGCACTGAACTGGAGCGAGAATGACATACAAGGACATTCTCGCCCCAGCCATCGCCATTAGCGAAGACGAGGCGGGGTTGAGCGCAGCCGGCGAGATTGCAGCCAAGTGCGACGGACGCGCGATCGCGCTGCTGGTCGCCATCAACTTGGCGTCCGAGTACGCCGATAGCGTACCGCCGCTGTCTGACGTGCTGGTGGACATTGCGGCCGGCTCTCGCTCGCACGCGGCGATCGAGCGTCAGAAACTTGCTGCGTGGCTGGAGACGCGAGGCGGCGCCTTCGAGACGAGGGAGCTCGCCATCGAAGACGCTGTCGACCGGGATGAAGTCGCGGCCCATGCACGCTTAGCCGATCTCGTCGTAATGACGCGGGGGCCGGAACATGGCGCCGCGCGGCGCGCCCTGATCGCAGACATCCTGTTCAAGTCGGGGCGGCCGTTGCTGCTTGTGCCGCTGCGTCCTCGCAAGCGTAACTGGGATCGCTTCGTCATCGGCTGGAACGCCTCGGCCAATGCCGTGCGCGCCATCGCCGCGGCCATGCCGCTGCTTAAGCCTGCGTCGTCCGTCATCATCGCCACTGTGGACGCCGTGCCCAGCCCCGCCGGCCACGGCCAGACGCCGGGGCGCGAGCTTGCCGCCTATTTGGCGCGGCATGGCGTGCGCGCTGAGGTGCACAATCTCGACGGTCTTGGGCGGCCCGCGGAGAAAGCGCTGTGCGACGAGGCCCTCGCTTTCGATGCCGATGCGTTGGTGATCGGCGCCTATGGTCATTCGCCGGCGCAGGAATTCATCTTTGGCGGGGTGACGCGCGCCTTGCTGGCCGAAGCGCCTGTCCCGTTGCTGATGGCGCACTGAACTCTGCGCGCGGCAGCGCCGTTTGCGAATCAATGCCCGTCGCCGGCCAATTGCTTAAGCCGCGTGCACATGTCTGAGTTCGGATCGGTCAGCGGTGCGATGACGGTGAAGTGGTTGGCGGTCGCGATTTCTTCGTAGCGCGTGTTCACGCCTGCTTCGCCCCAGGCGCGCACGATGGCGGCGCTCTGACG
>CAZHWA010000221.1:0-4654 GCA_964536175.1 uncultured Terricaulis sp.
GGACCGCGACTGCTTCCGTAGCGAAAACGTGAACGGCTACAATGTGGTCGACCGGAACACTATTCAAGTCAATGTCGGCGCCAGCCGTCGCTATCTGCTGACCACCGACTGGCCAACCGGCAATCTCGATTTCTCACAGCGCATCGCGATCCGCTCGACTACAGGCCTCATCTGCACCGGCAATGGGCTCGGCGTGGAGATCATAGGCGGCGAGCCGATCACGACATATCCGATTCAATCCATCGCCCGCGCCCCCGACCCGGCGGCGCAGGGCTGAGCAGACACGGAGTTTGCACGATGCACGTCAGGACAATCCTCCTCGCCGCGGCGGCGTTCGGCCTCACAGCCTGCACCACGGCCGATCAGACCGCCTCAACCGCGTCCATGACGCCCGCCGATGGTCGCGACTGCTTCCGCACCGCCAGCGTCACCGGCTATTCCGTCGTCGACGACCATAACATCCGCGTGCGCCTGCCCGGACGCAGCTACACCCTTCACACGACATGGAACGCCAACGATCTGGATTGGACCCAGAGCCTCGCCTTGCGCTCCGACACCGGCTGGATCTGCACCGGCAACACGCTCGGCGCGGTGGAAGTGACCGGCGGCCACATGAACCGGACCTATCCGATCCAATCGGTGTCGCGCGACACCGACCCACCAGGTCAGGAAGGCAGCTAGACCCGGAGGTAATGCATGCGCCTGCAATCACGCTTGATCGTTCTGGCCGCAATAGCGCTTGGCGCAGCCAGCGCCGGCGTGGCGGCCGCTACTGAAGAGAACACTACCGTCATGGATCCCGGAGAGGGACGCGATTGTTTTCGGGCCGACAGCTTGCGCCGCTATGCGATCGTCGACGACCACACGATCCGCGTGCGGTTCAGTCCGCGGCGCAGCTACACGCTGGCGACAAGCGAAGACGCCTCCGATCTCCGCTGGGGACGCCAGTTGAGATTGAGTTCGGATACAGGCTGGGTCTGCGCAGGCGACGTACGCGGCGCGGTTTTCATCACAGGCGGGGATATGGGCAATCGGTATGGCGTCGATACGGTGAGCCGCGATCCTTACCCGCTCCCGCAGCCAGCGTCGGAAAACGACTAAGCCTCGACCGGCAATCCGGCCCGGCGCGCGATGCGGCCAAGCGCGCCTTTGACAATGACATCAAGCTGGCTCTTCGGCTGATAGTCCGCCGGCGCGACATAACTGACCCGGTCTTCTGCGATCAGGCGGCTGATTTTCTCGATGCTGCGGGGCTCCGTCCACTGATACGGATCGAGCACCGCGACCGCGCAACCCCCTTGGCTCGTGACCATCTTCATCGACGGGATGTCCGTGTCGCCATCGCCGATGAAGGTCATGCGCTCGAACGGCAGCGCCCGCTCATCGTGGTGCATCCAGCGATTGATCGCTTCGGTGTCCCAGACCGTCTCGATGCCCTTATTGATGCGAAACAGGAATTGCGTCTTGGTGGTGTAGTTGATCGCCACGCCCGGCCATTTCGCCTCCCCGTGCTTATCGTAGAGAAAGCGCGAGGCGAACACCTGCCGGAAGCGTCCGAACAGCGGGCAGCCCTCGATCATCTCGTATATGCCCGAGGAGATCACGTAATGGTCCAGTTCAAGCCCGAGATCGTCGGCGAACGCGTCCATGCGTTCGAACCAATGATCCAGCCCGTCGAAGAAATCCGGATCGCGCCCGCTTTCCTGCAACTGCGCGCGAGTAACCGGACGGCCTGCCGCACGTGCGCGATCGAGCATCAAGTGCATGTAAACCAGGATCTCGTCTGCGTCCTCTGCCTTGGCGAGCCGCTTAACTTCCAGCCAGAAGTCGGCGTGGCTCATGCCGGCGATGTCGGGAATGAAGCTGCGCTCCTGCAGATTGCCGCGCGCGAGCGTGCCGTCGAAATCGTAGATGATGGCGGCGCGGGTGCGAATCGGGCGGTGCGCAGTGTCGGGCATACAATCCGACAGGCACAGAGTCGGCCTTGAGGTCAAACGTTTCGCAGTCGGTTCAACCGCCGTAGAGGACCGCAATCATCGTTGCGGCGACGAATACGACGATCAGAGCGAGCGGACCGCCGACGCGCGCGTAATCGGTGAAACGATACCCGCCGGGACCCATCACAAGCAGATTGTTCTGGTGGCCGATTGGGGTCAGGAAGTCGGACGAGGCCCCCACCAACACCGCGATCAGGAGCGCGTCAGGCGGCACGCCGATCGCAACCGCCACCGACAATCCGATCTGCCCCATGATGATAGCGGTGGCGACATTGTTGAGAAAGATCGACAAGATCATGGTCGCGGTCACGGTCGCGGCGGCGGCCCAGAACAACGTGGCCCCGCCCAATGCGTTCGCCATCAGCTCGGCGAAAAGCAGCGCAGCGCCCGTATCCTGAAAGCTCTGGCCGACCGGAATCATCGCCCCGATCAGCACGATCACCGACCAGTCGACAGAGGAGTAGATTTCCCTTGGCGGCAAAAACCCCAACGCAGCGACGACAGCGGCCGCGGCGGCGAACGAGAACGCGGTGGGGATGCCCCACGCGACCGATGCGACGACGGCGGCTGCATAGATGCCCGTCGCCGAGAGCGCGCGTGTGCGGTTGATGCTGGCGTTCGCCCGTCGCGCCACTTCCAGCAGCCGCGCATAACGCGCATAGATCGCAATCTGCTCGGCCGAACCGTGAATGGATATCTGGTCGCCGGGCTCGAAGCGCAACCGCGATAGCGGCTGGCGCAAACCCGCGGCGCGCTGGCCTGCGCCGATTACGACAAGTTCGCCGTTCGTATCCCAGCGGACCGTATCGAACGGGCGCCCGATCAGCGGTGAGCCGTGGCCGACAACCGCGACGATGGTCGCGGCGTCTTCGGCTTGGGAGCGCTGAACGTGCAGCGGCAGGCCGGTCTTCTTGGCTGCATCCCAGGGACTGACCGCGCCGCCAACCAGCAAGCGATCCCGGGCCTGTAGTGGACGCGCTCGCGCCAGTTCCAGCACTCTGCTGCCGCGCAGCACGGCGAGCAGCGTGAGCCTGGCCGAGCGCAGCGTTTCGACAATTTCGCTCTCCGCCTCTTCGTCGAGCTCCTCCGGCGACAAGGGACCGAGTTCGAACGTGGTGTAGTGCTCTTTCGGCTCACCGTCGCTCGATTGGCGCCGCGGCGCCAGCCACCATCCGATCAGGCAAATGTAGGCGACGCCGGCGGCGGCCACGACGGCTGTCACCGGCGTCATCTGGAAAAAGGCGAACGGTTCGCCGATCGACTCAGCACGCAACGACGAGAGTATGAGGTTGGCGGGCGTGCCGATCAGCGTCGTCATCCCGCCGAGGATGGTGGCGAATGCAAGCGGCATGAGACCGGCGCCCGCCGGCAGATTGTGGGCGCGGCACACTCCGATGACTGCGGGCATCGTAATCGCAAGCGCCGCGATGTTGTTCATGAAAGCCGACAGCGTCGCCCCGGCGACGAGCAGCAATCCCAGCTGCAATGGGAATGGCGCCTTGAGCGCGGCAAGCCGATCGGTAACGGCGTCCGCGACGCCCGTAAGTTCGATCGCACGGCCGATGATCAGGACCGCAGCGACCACGGCGACGGATTGATCGGCAAAGCCGGAGAAGGCCTGGTCGGCCGGGACCAGCCCCAGCATGAGGCTTGCAGCCAACGCCAGCAGCGCCACCAGATCGTGCCGGACGCGGTTGGACGCGAACAGCGCGAGCGCCACCAGCAGCACCGCAGTGCTGAGAATAGCTGGGTTCATCGCCCCTCAGTCGGCTTAAGCCGCGACGGCGGCCGCTAGCTTGGCCGGCAACGCGTTCGCATAATGCGTGATGTCCCCGGCGCCAAGGCAAACCACGATATCTCCTGGCTTGGCCTCCGCCCGTACGAAATCGGCGAGCTGATCGAGATCGGCGATATGGCGCGGATCGGGGTGGCCACGCTCTTTCATGGCTTTGACCAGCGCGTCGACTGTCACCCCCTCCAAGGGCTGTTCGCCCGCGCTGTAGATTTCAGTTACCGCCGCAACATCGGCCTTGCCGAAACAGGTGCAAAATCCGTCGAACAGATCCCGCAGCCGCGTATAACGATGAGGCTGCGCAATGGCGATCACCCGCCCTTGTGTCATTTCACGCGCGGCCTGCAACACTGCAGCGATCTCCACCGGATGGTGGCCGTAATCGTCGACGATGCGCACATCGTTCCAGTAGCCAACCGTGGTGAAGCGGCGTTTCACCCCGGCGAACTTGCTGAGGCCCTTGCGTATGCCTGCGTCGGTCACGCCGAGTTCACGAGCGACAGCAATAGCGGCAATGGCGTTCTGCAGATTGTGGCGACCGACCACGGGCAAGAACAGGTCGTGCAATGTCACGCCGGGGCCATGACCGCTGCGGCGGGCGATCACGTCGAACGTCATGCCTTCTTCCGCCTGACGCACATTAACTGCGCGTACATCCGCATCTTCGCTGAAACCGTAGCGGATAATCCGTCTATCGCGCACCTTGTCGGCTAGCGCCTTGACCTGCGGATGGTCGACGCACATCACAGCGAAGCCGTAGAACGGGATATTCTCGACGAATTGGCAATATGCGGCGTTCATCGCTTCAGCGGAGCCGTAATGGTCGAGGTGCTCGGGATCCATGTTGGTGACGATGGTGATGACG
>CAZHWA010000222.1:0-4628 GCA_964536175.1 uncultured Terricaulis sp.
GGGCAGCACGCCCAATAATCGCCCGCCGCCGGACGCGACTTGCGCTTGTCGAAGGTCAGTCTTTTGCCGGCGTAGTCGGCAATAGAGACCCTGTCGCGCACCTGTCGGAGCAAGGTGTCGGAGAACCGCATCTGAGCCTGAGGGAAGTGGCGTGAGTGCGTATTATACAGCGATTCGCCGAAACGATTCGGCGGCGCCGGGAAGTTCAGGCTAAGGGCGCCGATCTGTCGCGCTCATAGGCGGGCGGATCGCTGGCCGGAAAGCTCTCGTCCAGAGCTTCGTCCACCTCATCCCAGTTGCGCGGGGGATGGGCCATCGCCTCGCGGCCGGCGTCGCGGACCAAGGGGAGCGGCGGGGTGTCCACGTTTCATGACATGGGCCCCGCCGCTCCCGGCTGCAAGTTAGAATTAGTAGGTGCCTGGAGGGTCGCTGGCGGGAAAGCTCTCGTCGGCGCGCTCGTCGGTCCGGCCCCACTGAGCAGGTTGATCGCGCATGGATTCGGGCCCGGCGTCGCGAACCTGCGGCGAGGCCTGGAGCTGGCCGTCCTGGTGCTGACGCTTTTTCATCGCGCGATAGGCGAGCACGCCGACACCGGCGAGGGCCGCCATGCCAAGTAAGCGCTTCATGTGATTTCTCCTCGTTTCCTGAAGCCAAAACGCCGCTGAGGCGTTTGGGGTTCGCGGGGTCACGATCACGCGAGCAGAGCGCGCCTGCACGCCGATGCCGCAAATTCGCCGCGCGCGTACCGCCTGAAGGCGGTGAGGGTTTACGGAGTTCCAAATGCGTTTAGTCAAAGCTGCGGCCATCTGCGTATGCGCCGCGTTCATGGCGCCGGCGGCGATGGCGCAAACTCAGGCCGCTCCGGTGGTCGCGCCGGTCCAGGGCACGCTGCTCACCGTCAATGCCGATGGCATGGTCGAAGGCCGGCCGGACATGGCCACCATCAATCTCGGCGTCACCACCGAGGGCCAGACGGCGCAGGCGGCGCTGCAGGAAAATGCCCGGCGCATGCAGGCGCTGACGCAGGCGCTGCGGCGCGCAGACGTCGCCGAGCGCGACATCCAGACCTCGAACGTGTCGGTTCATCCCCAACACCGCTATGTCGAGGGCCAGCCGCCTGCGATCACGGGCTATCAAGCCAACAACACGGTGACTGCGAAAGTTCGCGATATCGACCGCACCGGCCGCGTGATCGATGCTGCGATCGCCGCCGGCGGCAACACCGTGCACGGCGTTCAGTTTTCTTATCAAGACCCGGATGCGCAGCTCGACGCCGCCCGCCGCGACGCGATCGCAGAAGCACGCCGGCGCGCCGCACTCTACGCCGATGCGCTTGGCATGGAGATCGTGCGTGTGGTGGCTGTGAGCGAAGGCGGCGGCTACTCGCCGCCGATCCCCATGCCGGTCGCGCGCATGGAGATGGCGCAGGACGCGTCAACACCGATCTCGCCCGGTCAGATCGAAACGCGTGTGAACGTCAACGTGACCTTCGAATTGCGCTGATCGCACGACACCCAATGCGAAGGGCGGCGGATCGCTCCGCCGCCCTTTCTTGGGTGCGATGTTGTTATGGTGTTGTGGCAGGGGCCGGTTCTGCAGGCGCGACGTCAGCAGCCGGCGGCATCTGCGGGGCCGGAGGCGGCTCGGGCAGATCGATGTCCGGCGTTTCGATGTCGATGTCCGGCGCTTCAATTTCGAGCTGCGCCGTTTCCTGCATCCGGTTGAAGCCACCCGTATAGGCGACCACGCCAATTGCGATCACTGCGAGCAACGCGATCCCGGCGATAAAGCCCAACCAGCCCGAGTTCCCGCCGCCATCTCTGTCAGCCATTGTGTCTCTCCAGATTTGCCCTCGGACTCAACAAAGGCGATTGGGCGTCAGTTCCGTGCGCCCTGAGGCGGGAACGGGGGAAGGCGGGGGCCGTTCACCGCTTATGGGATATGAGCTCCTCTACTTTATCGGTGCGCTCGTACTGTTGGCGGCCCTTGGCTTCGGCGTTTATCGCGACAAGACCCGCGACAGGCGCAAGGACGCCATCACCGAAGCGGCCACGCGCGAACAATACCGCCACCCCGAACGCTACCAGCGCACGCAGAAGAGCTACGAAGACGCGGCCAAGGACTGACGGCAAATTCCGCTGGACGCGCGGGCGCAACTTCGGCCGCGCCGAGCCTTTGCATGACGGCTATATAAGGCGCGTCAAGAAGGAGCCCCCCTTGCCCCGATACAATGACATCCTCGGAACCGTCGGCCGCACGCCAGTCGTGAAGATCAACCGGCTGGGGCCGGCGCATGTGAACCTCTGGGTTAAGGTCGAGGCATTCAACCCACTGGGCTCGGTGAAGGATCGTCTGGCGCTGGGGGTGATCGAAGCGGCCGAGAGGTCGGGCGAACTGAAGCCGGGGCAAACGGTGGTGGAAGCCACCAGCGGCAACACCGGCATTGGCTTGGCCATGGTGTGCGCCGCTAAAGGCTATCCGCTGGTGGTGACGATGGCGGAGAGCTTCAGCGTCGAGCGCAGAAAGCTGATGCGTTTCCTGGGCGCTAAAGTGGTGCTGACGCCGGCGGCGCTGCGCGGCACGGGCATGGTGCAAAAAGCGATCGAGCTTGCAGAACAGCACGGCTGGTATTGGACGCGACAGTTCGAGAACGAAGCCAACGCCGCGATGCACGAGCGCACCACGGGGCGCGAGATCGTCGAGGATTTTCGCGGCGAGAAGCTGGATTACTGGGTCACCGGCTACGGCACGGGCGGTACGCTCAACGGCGTGATGCGCGTGTTGGGACGCGAGATGCCGCATGCCAAAGTCGTTTTGTGCGAGCCGGCGGATGCGCCGCTGATTTCGAGCGGTCAGGCGCAAAAGCGCAACGCCGACGGCACGCCGGCGGAAGGCCATCCCGCCTTCAAGCCGCACCCGCTGCAGGGCTGGACGCCGGACTTCATTCCGAAGATCACCGGCGATGTCGATCTGAAGCGCGTACACAAAGTGCTGACGATTCAGAACGGCGAGGCGATGAAGGCGAGCCAGGAGCTGGCGGCGAAGGAAGGCATTTTCGTCGGCATCACTTCGGGCGCCACCTTCGCCGGCGCGCTCTCCATCGCCCGCGAAGCGCCGCAGGGCGCCAACATCCTCGCCATGCTGCCGGATACGGGCGAGCGCTATCTTTCGACGCCGCTGTTCGCCGATGTGCCGGCGGACATGACCGAAGAAGAGCAGGCGATCTTTCGCTCGACGCCGTATGCGGTGAGCTGAACTCCCTCCAGCCAGAGGTATCGCGAAGCGTCGCGGACGGATGACGCCTTCCCTTCACAGCGCGGACGCCTGGGGCGCTGGGCTTTCCCGCACCGCGGGGGGCGGACATGCGCCGGAACTGGGCTCCTCGCGCCCGCGTTGGCGAACCGTCGCAACAAGGGACATGTGTCATGCGCACGACGTTTTTCGCTGCCGCTGCTGCGGCCGGTCTGCTGGCGGGGTGCGGGCTTGGCGCGCCGGATTATCCGCAGTTCGGCGACACCTCGTACCGGATCGAAGGCATGACTGCGTCCGCCGATGGCGCCGCGCCCTCCCGGACCGTGATCTATCGCGACGGGCCGAAGATGCGGGTGGAAGCGGTGCTTCCGAATTACGGGCAAGCCACCATTGTTTACGACGAAAGCACCAACGCGGCCTATGTGCTGAACCCGACGGGCCGCACACCGGCCGGCGCTGCGCCAGCCGCGGCCACGCCTGGTGCGGTGCAACCGTCAGCATCAGCGTCAGCGCCGGCGCCCGCGCCAACATCCGGGCAACAGACCAACGGCGCGCCGGCGACGCCCGCGCCGACCGCAGCGTCGCCGCAGACCCAGGTCGCCGGCGTGGCCGTGCGCATCGATGACGCCGATGCGCCGCAGCCGCTGGAAACCGCCTGGGCCGCGCTTGGCGAAGACAATGCACGCAGCGCCGGCGAGTGCGAGGTTGCCGGCGAAGACGGACACCAGTGGCGGCCGCGCGACGAAAGCGCGGGCGTAGAACGCACGGCGTGCATCACCGAAGACGGCATCGTGCTTCGCGTGACCGAGAACGAGCGCGTCCTGTGGGAGGCGACTTCGCTGCAGCGCGGCGAACAGGACGCTGCGTTGTTCGGCGTGCCGGCCGGCTATCAGCTCATCGATCCGGAAGCTGTTGCCGAACAAGTCGGCGAGAACATGCAGCAGCTCGACAGCGTCACCGGCGCGCCGCCGACGCCGTAACAAGCGCCCGGTCCCCGCGGCTGACAAAGGCCGCGTATCCACGGTCTCGGGCCTAGTGGTTCGCCGCACGGGTGAATGACGCACGAGCCTGCTGGTCTACGTGAAGCCGGCTGCGGCGCTCAGGCCGGTGAGCGGCTCGTATTGGCGGAAAGCGATCGTCGCTTACGCCGCGCTCTTCTTCGCTTTCGTCATCGCTTCGGCGAAGCGTTCGAACAGATAGTGGCTGTCTTGCGGGCCGGGGCTGGCTTCGGGGTGATACTGCACCGAGAAGACGGGCTTGCCTTCGACTTCGAGGCCGCAATTGGAGCCGTCGAACAGCGAGACGTGGGTTTCCTTGACGCCCTTCGGAAGCGTTGCGGAGTCGATCGCGAAGGCGTGGTTCATCGACACGATTTC
>CAZHWA010000223.1:0-4583 GCA_964536175.1 uncultured Terricaulis sp.
CGAAGGCCTGGTGCTGGAAGATCCGGGCGTCGAGGCGCCCGACATGGTCGTCAAGCGCGCCGACCGGCGCACAATCACGCCGGAAGAAGCGCCCGATAAGGCTGAGACCGTATCTCTCACCTTTGAACGCGGCGATCTTGTCGCCATTAACGGCAAGGCGATGAAGGCGCACGATTTGCTGGCGGAATTGAACCGGCTGGGCGCCAAGCACGGAATCGGCGGGCTCGATCTGGTCGAGAACCGCTATGTCGGCATGAAGTCGCGCGGCTATTACGAAACGCCGGGCGGCACGATCCTTTGGCATGGCCACCGCGCTATTGAATCGCTCACCCTCGACCGCGGCGCCATGCATCTCAAGGATGAGCTGATGCCGCGCTATGCGTCGCTCATTTATAACGGGTTCTGGTGGACGCCGGAGCGGCTCATGCTGCAAGCGGCGATCGACGCCAGCCAAGAGAGCGTCACCGGCGATGCGAAACTGAAGCTCTACAAGGGCGGCGTCCGCACAGTCGGCCGGTCGAGCCCGTATTCGCTCTATTCCAAGAGCCTTGTCGGCTTCGACGAAGCCGGCGGCTACAATCAGGCCGACGCCGAAGGCTTCATCAAGCTCAATGCGCTGCGCCTTCGCATCCTCGCTGAGCGCGACAGGAAGCGCGGAAAGAACGAGTGACGCGCGCAACGCCTTAGCATGGCTGGCGCGTCATCTGTGTACCAGCGACACATTATGGCGGCGCGCCATACAAACTCGACCGGCTGCGCACAGCGCGCGACGAGCGCAGTGCGCCAAGGCCAATGCGCAATCGGGCTGACACAATCGATCGCTATCCATGACGGTGCTCGAACAGGAGGGCGACAATCATGAATAGATCTACTGTCATTGCTGTCGCGTTGGCCTTGACGCTCTGCACGCCGAGCCTGGCTCATGCGCAGGCGCCGGAGCAGCGCGCACTTGTGCGCGTCGGCGACCTCGGCACGTCGACGGACCGAGGCGCGGATAGAGCGCTGAGCCGAATTCGCCGCGCCGCTCAGGAGGTTTGCGACGCCCCGCCGGGGCTGCGTCTCTATGACGACCGCGTTGCGGCGCGCGCGTGCGTACATAACGCCATGTCGCGCGCGGTGGACGATCTGGGCGACCCGACGGTCGCCGCCAGGTTCAATGGCGGGCGCATCTACGCCGCCGCCGGTGCGCGTAGTTGAGGCGGCCGGAAGGAATCGCGCCTGCCGCATGTGGCAGGCGCGATGCGCAGCACATCAGTTCCAGTAGCGCTCGGCCTTGTAGTAATCGTAGACGCGGTCCCGGTAGGCGAGGCCGTCGTTCTTGGTGAGTTCGTTGATCGTGTCCGAAGGCGCCGCTTTCAGCTCATCTTCGTTGTAGGGCACGACATAGGCGTCTTCATCCGGATCGTAGTCGAGCGTGCCCCACGGCAGCGGGTGATACTTCTCGCCGGCGCCCACCACGCCGCCAAAGCCGACCACAGCGAACATGATGTTGTTCGAGAGCTTGTCGAGCACGATGTCTTCAATCTTGCCGATCTTGTCGCCGGCGCGCGTCTTGACGGGCGTGCCGAGCACCTTCTTGGCGCGGATCGCCGTGGAGTGTCCGGAAGCTGTGGGCATGCGCAGGCTCCTTTCATGTCAGTGAGCCTGATCAACCGCGGCGCCGAGCGCCGGTTCCGCTACAGCACGAGCCCGTAGAGCACGGCGCCGTAATGGCCCGCCGCGCCGAGGATCACGCAGGCATGCCAGAGCGCGCGACGGAAGGGGATGGCGTGATTGAGATAGAGCAACACCCCGCCCGAATAGGTGGCGCCGGCGATCGTCAGCATGACGATCGCGAGCGGGGGCAGCGTCGGCACGGCAGGTCCGAGCACCAGCACGGCCAGCCAGCCGAAGCAAAGGTAGATCACGCACCAGGCGCGGTCCGAAAGCTGCGGATAGAGAACTTTCCCGGCCGCACCTGCGAGCGCGGCAAGCCAGATCGCCGCCGTGACCCCGATCGCGAATTCCGGCGGCAGCAGCTTCACCGTGAACGGCGTGTACGAGCCGGCAATCATGAGAAAGATCGCGGCTTCGTCGATGCGCCGCAGAACCCGGCGATGTTGGTTCGGTTTGGAGAAATTATAGACCGCAGACGCCGCCAGCATCGCCATGAGGCACATCGCGTAAATCGCGCTTGCCGTCGCCATCGGCACGCCGCGGTTAACCAAGGCGACCGCGACCAACAGGCCGCCCCCGATAAGCGCGGCGATGATGCCGATTGCGTGGACAATCCCGTCGGCCGCATGCTCCACCCGGTTCGGGTAGTGCTCTGCGAGCTCATGCTCGTCTGGGGCCAAGAGATCCGTTAGCGACATCCCACACGTCTTATTTTGTACCGTCATTCAGCGAACTGACGCGGTACGGAGCAATATAGTTCCTCCGCCTTAACGCCCGATGATGGAAAGCGTGTTTTTCAAGTCGCACAAGCGCGTGATCGCGCGGCGCGCACGCAACGTAAACACCGCCCCTGGCGCGCGTTTCGCGTGTGGCGCGATTTTCGCTTGCCGCGTTTGTCATGCGCCACAACCGTCCCAATCCCGCCGCACTTCGCGCCGAGGCGCGTCTGTTAACGGTCGCCGGTTTCGTCCTGCTCGGACTCGGCTTTCCGCTGACGCTCGTACTCGTCGCGCACGCGCTTGCGCCTGAGGGCATCTCGCCGGTGTTGCCGGCCGCGATCGGCGCGCCGCCAATCGTACTCGGCTACATCGCCTGCCACTTCGCCTCCAGGCGCCTAGTCAAGGCCAAGGCGTTGGAGCGGCGCTAACGCGCTGACCGTCCCATCGCCCCGCAGCCCGATCCGGACGCGTCGTCAAGTTGCATCGCCGACCGGGCGGTTGCGCTGCCTTCTGGGATTATTTGCCGGGGCTGATCCGAATACTTGGACTGCGTCTCGCCCGCGCGCCTCTCGCAACAACCGGACTCTTGGGCAGTTTTGCGCGATACGCCAACAAGCGTGGCAGCCGCTCTGGCCGATTGCTAGCGGCGAGCCAGTATTGACTTGGTAATAATTTGGCCCGCAGCCTTCGCATGCTGCGAAACTCAATGCACTCGCAGCTGTTCTATTTGGCGGAGGACAATGCAGGCATGCACGCCGATGAATTAACACTGCGTCTGCAGGGCTGGCGACTGGCGACGGCCGAAGTACTGTACTATATGCCCGACCACCCAGCCTTGTTGCAGAGCTTCGTCTGGCAGACGCTCGATCTGGCGCCCCAATACCCCCGCATCCATAAGTTCCTGGATTTCTGGCGCCGCGAGATCGATGCGGTGATCCATTCGGTCCGGCTCGCCACCGGGGAAACGCTGGCGCCGCCCAGGGTGAGCCACGCCGATCTGCTGTTGCATCACTGAAACGCGATTGGCGCACCGCTTTCCGGCCCTACATAGTTAAGAATGCGGGGACGAACCGGAGACGACACGTCGGATGCGAACGCTATTGATTGCGGCGGTCGCGGGGCTGTTGACCGCCTGCGCCACCGCCACCCCGTATCAGCCCGCCGCCAATGACCGCTACGGCTTTGACGAGCAGCGGATCGAAACCAACCGCATGCGGATCGCCTTCCGCGGCAATACGCTGACCGAGCGCGAGACCGTCGAGACCTATCTGCTCTACCGCGCTGCCGAGCTCACGCTGCAGAACGGCTACGACTACTTCATCGTGGCCAATCGCGACGTCGAGGGGCATTCACAGCTCCGCAGCACGGGCCCATACCGGCCGCGCTTTGGCTTTGACTACTGGTACTTCTCGCCGCGCCACGGCTGGAGCCCCTGGTACGATCCATTCTGGGCTGAGCCGATGCGCTACCGTGAAGTGACGCGTTACGAAGCCGTGGCCGAAATCGCGATGTTCCGCGGCGAAAAGCCCGCCAACGATCCAAATGCGTTCGATGCGCGCGAAGTGCAGGCGAACCTGCAGGGCCGCATCGTCCGCCCACCGGCGAGCTAGGTCGCGAAGTCAGGTCGGAAGGGCGGGCTCGCCTTTGCCGGCGAGCTCGGCTAGAGGTGACGCGCCGCGCGCGGCGTCCCGCACCCGTAGCTCAGCTGGATAGAGCGCTGCCCTCCGAAGGCAGAGGTCACAGGTTCGAATCCTGTCGGGTGCGCCACCCCGGTCAAAATCCCGTTTCGATTCAAAAGGGGTAGTCACTTTCGCCACGAAGGTTAGTCACTCGGCGTTCGGGACATGTCCCGAATCGGCGTATTTCCGGCGCATGTTCGGAACCGCGCGCCAGTGAACGATTTGGAATTTATCGCCGCACTCGTGAGTGCGTTGGCATGGCCTGTTTTTCTCCTGGTGGCGGCTCTCCTAATTCGGAGGCCGCTGCTCACATTGCTCAATTCAATTTCCAAAATTTCGCACGGAGATACCGCGGTCGAGTTTGATCGGCGCAAGAAGGAAGTCGGCGCCAGCTTGGTAGCGGAACACGCGATTGATCCGAATGCGCTGCCTGAAGGTGCACGGGCATCGCAGACCGTTGGCGAAATCGTTTCAGCATGGTCGGAAGTGGAAGCCATGCTGCGGGAGCGCTTGAAAGCAAGAGGGATAC
>CAZHWA010000224.1:0-4575 GCA_964536175.1 uncultured Terricaulis sp.
CGCCAAGCTGCCGAACCCGAAGGCCAAGGTGTTCATTTCCTCGGCGGACTGGAGGCCGCGAAACCTGGAGCGGCGGGTTGAGGTTCTGTGCCCGGTTGAAAACGTCACCGTTCACCAACAGGTTCTCGAACAAATCATGGTCGCCAATCTCAACGACGAGGCCCAAAGCTGGTACATGAACCCAGATGGATCGTTCACCCGGGTCGATGTCTCAAAACTGCCGGACGCGCCGTTTTCCGCGCACGTTTACTTCATGCGCAATCCGAGCCTTTCAGGACGCGGCCGCGCGATCAAGAGCGATGCGCCAGCGGCGTTCGATCATATCGGCGCGCGCGGCTACTAAGCGACATCCCTCCCCGCCAGGGGAGGGTGTCGCGCGGCGACGGGTGGGGCGGGCGGCGGTGAACGTGCAAACAACAGCGCCATCTCCCCACCCGACACCTTCGGCTCCGCGCAAGGTGTCACCCTTCCCTTCGGGGAGGGAAAACGTAGCGCCGTCACTCATCCCTCCCCTCCCGGGAGGGATGTAGATGAGCACCCTGCGCGACTGCGAAGATGCAGCCGTCATCGATGTAGGCTCGAACTCGGTTCGTCTCGTTGTTTATCGCATCGATGGTCGCTCGATGACGCCCATTCTCAACGAGAAGGTGATGGCCGGACTGGGACGCGATCTGTCGCATACCGGGGTCCTCTCGAAGGACGGTGTCGCTATGTCGATGCGCGCGCTCAAGCGCTTCAAGACCCTGCTGGAGGCGCAGGGTGTGAGCAGCGTGTTCGCTGTCGGCACGGCCGCCGTGCGTGAGGCGAAAGACGGGCGCGCGTTCGCAAAGCGCATTGAGGACGACATCGGTTTTAAGTTGCGCATCCTTACAGGTGGGGAGGAGGCGCAGCTGTCAGCGCTTGGCGTCAGCGGCGGCGCCCCAGACGCCCAGGGCATTGTCGGCGATCTGGGCGGGGCGAGCCTCGAACTGGTGGAGGTGGCGCCGGGCGGTCCAGGGCGCGGTGAGACGTTCCCGCTGGGCCCGCTCACCCTGATGAATGAAGGTGAGTTCGACGATGCGCGGGTTAGCGCCGCCGTCGAGCGGGTCTTGCGCGACGCCCGCTTGATCGCCAAGCGCGGCGGGTATTTCTACGCCGTTGGGGGCGCCTGGCGCGCGCTTGGGCGTATCGATATCGCGCTGCGCAACCATCCCATTGGCGTGCTGCACCATCACGAGATGAGCCGGGCTGAAGTGCTGAAGGTCGCGGATGTCGTGCGCAAACAAAGCAAGCGCTCGCTTGAGCGGCTGGAGGAGGCGGCGGCCAAGCGCGCCGAAGCGCTGCCCTATGCGGCGATCGTGCTCGAGCGGGTGATGAGCTTGGGCGGCTTCGACCGGGTTATCCTCTCGGCCTTTGGCCTGCGCGAGGGCGTGCTGATCGAGCGCATGAGCGCCGAGGCGCTGGCCGTGCATCCGCTGATCGCGGCGGCCGAAGCGCTCGCCGGCCGCTGGCGCGCGCGCACGTTTGGGCCGGCGCTTGAACAGTGGATCGCGCCGATGTTCTCCGGTCAGCCAGCCGTATTTCCAAGCGCACGCGAGGAAGTGCTGCGCGGCGCAGCGGCGCGGCTTGCCGATGTCGGCGGTCCGCTTCATCCCGATCAGCGCATCGAAATCATGTTCGACCTCGTTTTGCGCGCTCCGCTTGCCGCCATCAGCCATCCAGAACGGGCCTTCCTCGCGGCGGCCATTCACCACCGCTACACCAAGGCCCAGCCGCGCCACGCCGCCGCTTACCTCCGGCTGCTTAGCGAAGATCAGCAGGCGGCCGCCGCGGCACTGGGGGCGGCGCTGCGGCTTGGGGCCGATCTCTCCGGCCGCAGCGAGACCTTGCTGGCCAATTTCGAGGCGGCGGTGGTTGACGGAAAGCTCCTGCTTCGGGTGAAGAAGAGAGTGGCGCACCTGGTCACCGAGACCGCGTCGCGCCGTCTCGATGCCGCCGCCACCGCGCTTGGCCTAACTGCGGAGACGAAAACCGTATGACCGACCTGACGAGCGCCACACCGCCGGACCGCCTCTCGGTCGATCCGGACAGCCCCTATTACGACGAGGCCGCTCTGGAGCGGGGCGTGGGCGTGCGTTTCCGCGGGCATGAGAAAACCAATGTCGAGGAATATTGCGTCAGCGAGGGTTGGGTGCGCCTGGCCGTCGGCAAGACGCTCGACCGGCGCGGCAAGCAACTGACCATAAAGTATACCGGACCGGTCGAGCCCTACTTCAAGGACATGCCAGACGCCTGAGCCGTGCTAGAACGACCCCTCCGAGGAGAGGCGGCGCGTGACGGAGGATCTGGGCGAGCGGAAGCTGGCGGCGATCATGGCGATCGACCTCGTTGGCTATTCGGCCATGAGCGAGACGGATGAGGCTGAGGCCGTATCCACCGTGGCGCGCTTGCGCGTGGCGCTCGATCAGGTTGCCCGCACCCAGGGCGGACGCATCTTCAACACGGCCGGCGACGGCTTCATGCTGGAGTTTCCGAGCGCATCGGGGGCTCTGGCGGCGGCTGAGCTGCTGTGGGGCGGCGTCGACCGGCGCAGCGTGCGCGTCGGTATTCACGTCGGCGATGTGCTGATCGCGCCGGGCGGGGATCTATTGGGTCACAGCGTCAATGTCGCGGCGCGCCTGCAACAACTTGCAGATCCCGGCGTGGTTATCGTCTCGATGGATGCGCGCCGGGCAGTGCGGGGGGGGCTGTCGCGGCGCCTCCATCCGGTCGGCGCGGTGCAGCTCGACAAGATGAACGAGACGATCGACGTATTCACACTGGATACGGCCGCCACGCCGCGGGCGTCGCGCTCGGCGCGCAACGAGCCAGTCTTGGTCGTGCTGCCATTCGACAACGAAAGCGAGCTGGCGGCGATGGACTATTTCTCCGATGGCGTCGCCGACGAGATCATCTCCACGCTGCTGCGCCAGTCTCGGCTCAAGGTCATCGGAAGAACCTCGGCGTTTCAATTTCGCGGCGAGCGCAAACGTGAGGCGGCGGCCGCGCTTCGCGCCACGCATGTGCTGGACGGCGCTGTACGGTGCGCCGGCGAGCGGCTGCGCGTCAGTGCGCAACTCATCGAAGCCGGTGGCGGCGTGGCGCTATGGAGCGAGCGCTATGACGGCGAGCGCAGCGATGCATTTTCGCTGGAGGACGATATCGCCGCCAAAGTCGCCGCCGCCTTGAAGCACAAGCTCGTTGAGAGCCAGCGCGCGGGCCAGGCAATCGACCCGGCGGCGCATGAACTTTATCTACGCGCGCGTCAGATCTGGCTGATGCTCAGCGACGTCGAGGAAGAGCATGCGGAGAATTTGCTCGAGCGCTCTGTGGCGCTGGCTCCAGATTATGCGGATGGCTGGGCCGGGCTGGCGAGCGTGCGCGCGTTTCTGCTGCCGCGCGACCGCGACGCGATCGGCGAGCCACGGCACCGCGCGGCGCTGGAAGCTGCAGAGCGCGCGCTCAAGCTCGATCCCGATTGCGCGCAGGCGTTCGCGGCGCTGTCGCTTTTGAAGCCGGCGTTCGCCGAGTACGGCGAAAAGCTGCGTCTCGTGAAAGAGGCGCTGAAGCGCACGCCTTATGACGGCTCGCTGCATGTGGCGCGCGCGACCTGGCTGTACAGCGTCGGACGCATCAAGGAGGCGGCCTCTGCGCTGGAGACAGCGAACCGGCTCGATCCACTGGGCCCTGCAGTCGAAGGATTGCGGGCGAGTTTGATGAGCGCGCGCGGCCAAACCGCTGCAGCCGTGGAGTTGATGAGCGCAGCCTGGGCGCGTTGGCCGGATTCGGCGTTCATCTGGTACATTATGTGGAGCACGCTGTGCGCTGCGGGCCGGGTCGATGACGCCGAGGCGCTGGCTGCGCCCAACGTGCCGCCGCGGCGCGGCGTAAACGAGCGCGACATCGCCGTGCTGCGCAATTACGTCGCCCTGCTGCGTTTGGACCAGCAAGACCGCCGCGAAGCCTGCGAGCGCATGCTGGCGCAACTCTCGCGCGCGCAGGGTCCGCTGCCGCTTTCGGGCTGCGTGTTCGCCGCCGCGCACGGATGCGCGCCGCGCGCCTTCGACGTGATCGAGCTGGCGCTGAACAACGGCCGCGGTCTTAAGCCCGATAATCATGACGGCTTTGGCATGGCGCGCGCCCAGTCGCCGCTGCAGCTTTTCGTGTCGACAGGTGGAACGCCCATTTGGGCGCACGATCGCTTCCCGGCGCTCGCTGCGCGGCTGGGGCTCGCGCAATACTGGATCGAAAGCGGTCGTTGGCCGGACTGTGCGTCGAGCGTGGATTACGATTTCAAGGCGTTGTGCAGTGCGGCGGTCGCGGGGTGATGACGCTTCGTCGCGGGGCGCCTCCAATCCGCGCCGCGCCTGCATCACAGTGGTTTTCCGACAACAGGGGATGTGTTCGATCGTGATAAGAACCGTTTGGCTCGCCAGCGCGCTGGCGCTCGGGGCCTGTCAAACTGCCGCGCCATCCGCGAGCGTTCTGCCCTTCGAAGGCTCGATGATCGAAGCCGGAGAACGGTCGGGCGCCCCCGGGATTGTCGCGGCGGTGTTG
>CAZHWA010000225.1:0-4573 GCA_964536175.1 uncultured Terricaulis sp.
CGTCGAACAACTCGGACGATGACACCATCGCGTCCAACAACACGTTCACGGACAATTCGAGCGACGACGACACCATCGCGTCGAACAACTCGGACGATGACACCATCGCGTCCAACAACACGTTCACGGACAACTCGGTAAACTCGGAAATCAAAGACTCCTACAACACCGACAGCTCGACCACGACCATGGTCGTCACGTCGATGGAGTTGGACGCCGTCGTGACCGAAGTGTCTGTTGACGCCCACGGCTTCAAGGAAGGCGAAATCGAAACGGGGTCGGTCTCGATCGACAACGGCGCGCTCGCCAACTTCGGGGGCATCAACACGTCCAGCATGAACAGCGGTGTGGCTTCGGCGAACCAGGCGGCGACAGCCGTCGGCGCCAACGCCAACATCACGTTCGGCAACGGGACGAACTAAGCTCGGCCGGACCGGCGGGATGCTCCCGCCGGTCCGGATCGGCTTGGTCCAAACAGAAGGCGCTGATCCCATGCAGGCAGTGACCAGAACTCTAAAGGGAACGATCGTCGCCGCCGGTCTGGCTTTCACCGGCGTTGCTGCGGCGGAAGAAATTCCCGCGTCAACACCCGCCGACGCGGCTGAAGTGTTGAGCGCGGACGACATGGAGGCGCTCGCCGGAGGAACCGGCGTCGACATCGTCATGATCACGGATCAAACGCTGACCGCTCTCAATAGTGGCAACACGGTGATCGGGCAGACCGTCGGTTCGGGCCAGGTCAATCTCGGCGCGAATGCATTCTCGGGCTACAGCGGGCTCGGCAATTTCGTGATCAATACGGGCCACAACAACAATTTGCAGTCGACCATGAGCGTCTCGGTCGTGCTGGCGCCGCCGGAGCCGCAGTGACGGCGTTCGGCCTCGCGTTCAACGTCGCGCCGTTCCGTCTTGTGCGGAGCGGCGTTGCGCTTGCCATGGGGCTCGCCCTCTGGAGCGGCGCCGTCGGTCCAAGCGCGGCGCAAGTGCGCACGCATGGCGAAGGCGGGGGCCATTTCAATATCGCGGTGATGAGCTGGCGCGACATCCCGTTTCGCACCGTGGTGCGCCAGCAATATGATTACAGCTGCGGCTCGGCCGCGGTCGCCACCCTGCTGCACTATCATTACGGTGTTTCGGTTGGCGAAGCGGAGGTGTTCCAGTCGATGTTCGCCAGCGGCGATCAGGAGCGCATCCGCCGCGTCGGCTTCTCCATGCTGGACATGCGCACCTATCTCGAAAGCCGCGGCTTCGGGGCCGACGGGCTGCGCCTCTCGCTCGACCAACTGGCTTCCCTGAACCTGCCGGCGATCGCGCTCATCACGCACAACGATTATCGCCACTTCGTCGTGGTCAAAGGCATCGGCGCCGATCGCGTGCTGGTGGGCGATCCGACCTACGGCCTGCAGACCTACACCCGCGCTGAATTCGAGGCGGTCTGGAACGGGGTCGTGCTCGCCGTCCGCCGCCCGCCCGAGGGCGCGGCGGCGCCCGCGTTCAACCGGGCCGAAGAATGGCGCCCCTGGGCGGTTGCGCCGCTCAACGAGGCGCGCGGCCCCGTCTCGCCCACCGACCTCGCGCTCAGCATGCGCGAACTCTACCAGATCACCGCGGTGGATCCGCAATGATCGGCCGCGCGCTCCGCTTAGGCCTCATCGGCTGGGCCGCACTCGCCGCGCTGGCGGCGCCGGCGCATGCTCAGGAACTGGATTGGGGCGACATCGAGATCGTCGACGACGCCGAGTTGGACGACCTGCGCGGCGGCTTCCGCATCGGCGGCGTCGAAATCGGCTTCGGCGCCGTCGTCACCAGCCGGCTCAACGGCGTGCCGGTGATGACGACGCAGCTGACGATCACCGACGCCGGCGCCATCGTCGAGCAGACGCTGACTGCGATCGGCCAGAACCTCAGCTCGCTGACGCCGGAGCAGCTGGCCGCGCTCGGCCTGGCGGCTTTCGCCGGCCTTGACGGCATCGTCATCAACAGCGGAAGCGGCGTCACCGCCTTCGTGCACAACGTTGCCGACGGCACGCTGCAGAACATCCTGGTCAACACGGCCACCGGCCAGGACATCGAGCAGGACATCGACATCACGCTGACCCTGCCCGGCTTCGAATACATCCAGCAGCAATTGATGCTGGAGCGTTTCGGCATGCAGGTGAGCGAGGATCTGCGCGCCGTCGCCATCGGCTTGCCGGACTAACCTATCAGTTCTCGCGGAAACTGCTCCAGAGCGACTGGTTCAACGGCTCGAGCAGGTACTGCAGCGCCGTGCGGCTGCGCGTCGGGATGACGATTTGCGCCGGCAATCCTGGGCGCAGCTGCGCCTCGCTGTTGGCATACTGTGCGAGACGCTGCATTTCTGCAGGCGCCACGGCGATACGCGCGAGAAAGAAGGCGTCTCCGCTGCGTTCGTCGAGAAAACGGTCGGCCGAGATGCGTTCGACTTCGCCCATCAGCATCGGCATCGTGCGACCCGAGAAGGCTGTGATGCGAACTTCACTTTGCAGGCCCGGCCGGACGTCGTCTGCATCCTCCGGGCGCACCTGGGCCTCGACGATCAGATCCTGGCCTTCCGGTACGATGTCCATGACCGGCTCGCCTGGACGGATCACGCCGCCGATTGTGTGAGCCTGCAGGCCGACGATGACGCCGGACACAGGGGCGCGCAACAGCGTGTTCTCCAGTTCAGCACGCGCGCCCGCCAGTTGCGGCAGCAGCTCAGCCAAACGCGCTTCGATATCGCGCAATTGCTCGGCGCGCTGTTCGAGCGCGTCGGCGATGGCTGCGCGCAGGCCTGCCCGGCGCCCGTCCAGCTCCGCCTGGGCGCGTTCCAGGGCCCGAACCCGGGTGAGCGGCATCAGCCCGCGATCGGCCAGCGAACGCACGCCCTCCAACTCGTCCGCCAGCAGCTGGTGCTGGCGGTTTATGGATGCGATCTCTTCCTGATAGCCGGCAATGCGCGCATCGACCGCGTTGCCTGCGCGCTGCGTGCGAAGCGCAGCGCGCCGCGCTGCAGCTTCGCGGCGATGCCGTTCGAGCGCGGCGCGAGCCGTGGCCCGGTCTTCCGGCGGCAACGCAGCCCATTCGGCCGGAGGTTCGATTGTGGTGCGGCCCTCCTGCTGCGCCATCAATTGCGCCCGCTGCATCTGCAGGTCGAGCACCTGGCTCAACAGCGCTTCCTTGCGCGCGAGCACTTCCGGTGCGCTCAGCTCGATGAGAATCTCTCCTTGCTCGACGCGCTGGCCGTCCTCGACCAAAATGCGTCCGACCATGCCGCCATCGCGATGCTGAACGGTCTGGCGCGCGCCGGATACGACAACAACGCCCGGCGCGACTACGGCCGCGTCCAGCGGCGCGAACGCAGCCCAGCCCAAAAAGATCACAAAGAAGGCCGAGAATACGCCCAGACCGAGCCGGATCTCGCTGCGCGCGTCGTCGCACGTCATCGGATCGGCTGGCGCAGCCTGGGTCATTGCGTTTCCCGCGCTTTGATCGCCGCACCCGCCGGTCCGCTCTGGCGCGCCAAAGCCTGCACAACGTCGTCGCGAGGGCCAAACTGCTCGATCGAACCGTCGCGCAACACCATGACCTTATCCATGATGCCGATCACCCCGGTGCGGTGCGCGACCGTAATCACCGAAGCACCCCGCGCCTTGGCGCGCATGATGGCCTGCAGCAGAGCGTTCTCCCCGTCCGCATCGAGATGGGCATTGGGTTCGTCCAGGACCAGCAGCACGGGATCGTTGTAGAGCGCGCGCGCCAGCGCAACGCGCTGCGCCTGACCGAGCGAAAGGCCGCGGCCGCGCGGGCCCAGCATGGTGTCGTAGGCATGCGGCAGGCGAAGGATCATCTCATGCGCGCCGGCGGCCTGCGCGGCAGCTACCGTGAGCGCGTCAGACTGCGCAGATTGCGGGGCGAAGCGGCGGATGTTCTCGCCCACCGTGCCCGCCAGCAGCGACACTTCCTGCGGCAGATAGCCAACATAGCGGCCGCGCATGTCTTCGTCCCAGTCGGCGAGATTGGCGCCGTCGAGACGGATGACGCCGCCATCGGGGGGCAACGCGCCCACAGCAGCCCGCGCCAGGGTCGACTTGCCCGCGCCGCTCGGGCCGACCACGCCGAGCGCTTCGCCGGGCGCGATCTGGAAAGTGAGGTTGGCGATCGCCAGGCGGTTGGCGTCCGGCACGCGCACGCTCACGCGTTCGAAGCGCAGCTCGCCCTTCGGCGCCGGCAGCGCCGTACGCTGCGGCTCGGGCGGCGCCTTGTCGATCAGCTCGACCAGGTTGTTGTAGGCCACGCGGGCCTGTTCGATCTGACGCCAGCCGCCAACCACCTGTTCCAGCGGCGCGAGGGCGCGTGCGGCCAGGATCGATCCGGCGATCAGCGCGCCGGGGGTGATCTGGCGTTCCACCGCCAAGTACGCGCCTAATCCAAGGACCAGCGATTGGAGCACCAGACGCCAGATCTTCGACGCCGACCCGTAGGCGGACTGCACCCACAGGCTCTGTGTCTGTGAGGCGATCAACTCGCGGCGGCGCGTCAGCTGGCGCTCCAGCATGGCGTTGCGCATGCC
>CAZHWA010000226.1:0-4570 GCA_964536175.1 uncultured Terricaulis sp.
TCTTCCGCTCGCCGATGAAGGATTACGGCTATGACGTCAGCGATTATCGCGACGTCGATCCCCTGTTCGGCTCTCTTTCCGACGCCGATGCGCTGATCCAGCGCGCGCACGCGCTCGGGCTCAAGGTTGTCATCGATCAGGTGTGGTCGCATTCCTCGGACCGGCATGCCTGGTTCGCCGAGAGCCGGTCCAGCCGCGACAACGCCAAGGCCGACTGGTACGTCTGGGCCGACGCCAAACCCGACGGGTCGCCGCCGAACAATTGGCAGGCGATGTTCGGCGGCCCGTCCTGGACCTGGGATGCGCGCCGGCGGCAATACTACCTGCACAATTTTCTGCCCGAACAGCCGGACCTCAATGTGCGCAATCCCGCGGTGCAGGATGCGTTGCTGGAAGTCGGCCGCTTTTGGCTCGAACGCGGCGTCGACGGCTTTCGCCTCGATGTTGTGAACTTCCTGATGCACGACGAGAAATTGCGCGACAATCCGGCGCTCGCCCCGGCGAAGCCGCGCGCGCGGCCGCACCAGTACCAGCGCCACCTTTACGACCGCACGCAGCCCGAAACGCTTCAATTCATCGCGCGCCTGCGCGCGCTGCTGGACGAGTACGGCGCTATGGCTGTCGGCGAGATCGAGGACGAAGAGCCGCTGAAGGTGCAGCGCGACTACACCGACGATGAACATCGCCTGCACACGGCGTACTCTTTCTTCCTATTGCGGGCCCAACAAATGACACCGGCGTTGGTGCGCGAAGCCATGCATCAATGGGAAGGCGCGCGCGGCTGGCCATCCTGGAGCCTCTCCAATCATGACGTCGTGCGCTTTCCGACCCGGCTGGCCGGTGACGATGCGCAACGCAGCACATCGATGCTGGCGCTGCTCTTGTGCTTGCGCGGCACGGCCTTTCTCTATCAGGGCGACGAACTCGGACTGCCGCACGCGGAGGTGCCGTTCGAGCGCTTGCGCGATCCCGAAGCCATCGCATTTTGGCCTTCCGGGATCGGGCGCGACGGTGCGCGCACGCCGATGCCGTGGCGCGCGGGTGCGCCGATGGCGGGCTTCACGACGGCCGAGGAGGCCTGGCTGCCGCTCGACCCGCGCCAAGCCGGCTTGGCGGCGGATGTGCAGGAGCGCGATGCGCGCTCAATGTTGCACTTCACGCGTCGCATCCTTGCGGTACGCAAGGCCCACCCGGCGCTCCGCGACGGGACGATAGCGCAGCTGGACGAGGAAGGCGCCGTGCTCAGCTTTGTCCGCGAAGCGCCAGACGAACGCGTGTGTTGCCTGTTCAATCTCGGGGATGCGCCTGCCCGGGCGCGGCTTGTGGCGCCGCCGAAGCAAACCTTGTTGCAGATCGGCGAAGCTCAGGCTGAGGCCGATCGTGTGCAGCTCGGCGGCCATTGTGGGCTACTGGTTGAAATCTGACGTTCCTGCCCTTGCGTGAGGCGACCGCGCTTTGCGTGTGTGACGCCGGACGCTATGGTATAATGCAACACGGGATTGTCAGCGAAGATGCGCAGAAGCCATCGTCTGCATACGGCACGCTCGCGCTGGGGCGCGCGTTTGGCGGCCCTGCTCGCTGTGGTTCTACAAATTTTTGTCGTGCAGACGCACGTCCATGCGCTCACGCCGTCGCCCGCTCTAACCCACGCCTACGCCGCAGACGGCATAGCAATCGGCGCGGATGCCGGCGCTGACCGCCTGCACGCCCAACCCGCCTGCACGACGTGCCAAGCGCAATCGAGCAGCCGCGCGCTGCCGCTGGACGGCGCGCTCCTCGAGACTGGCCGCACCACGCCGGAGCATGGCGCCGTCATCGCGGTCCGGCGCATGCAGGTGGCGCCGGCGCATTCCTGGCAGAGCCGCGCCCCGCCCGCGCACGTCTAAGCAGCACAACACTTCACCGCGCCTGATCCTGCGGCAGCCCCGCCTCGGCGCGCGCCCTTCATGCTTGGAAGCCGGACCGTCATGAAAGCACGTCATCTCGAACGCCCCGCGTCGTGTTCGCCATCCCTGTTGATCGCCGCCCTGGTCGGCGTGTGCTGGACCTCGACTGCGGCCGCGCAGGATGCCGAGGAAGAAGCGAGAGACATCGTCGTCACCGCGCCCATCGAAGGCGCGCGCATCGAAAGCCTGCAGGGCGCGACAATCCTGATGCGCGACGACGTGGTCGAGACGCTGAATGGCGGGCTCGGCAACAGCCTCGATGCGCAGCCCGGCATCGCCACCACCTTCTTCGGCGCAGGCGCCAGCCGCCCCATTATCCGTGGGCTGGGCGAGGACCGCGTTCGCGTCCTGCAGAATGGCATCGGCGCAATCGATGTCTCGACCGCAAGTCCCGATCACGCCGTCACGTCCGAAGCGCTCGACGCCGACCGGATCGAGGTGCTGCGCGGCGCCGCGGCGCTGGCCTATGGCGGCAACGCGGTGGGCGGCGTCGTCAACGTGATCGATCAAAGCATTCCCACGCGACCCATAGATGGTGCGGCCTTTCAAGGGCTCGCCGCCTATTCCAGCGTCGACGACGGACGCCAAGGCGCTGCGAATCTCGGTTTCGGCGACGGCGTCTTTGCTGTCCGGCTTAGCGCTGCGGCGCGCGTAACCGAAGATTACGACACCCCGCTCGGCACGGCGTTCAACACCTGGAGCGAGGTTTCAACCTATGGCGCCGGCGCCTCGGTTGTGGACGGCTGGGGCTTTGCCGGCCTTGCCATGAAACAGACCGACAATGCGTACGGTCTGCTGCCCGACGACCCCACTGAGTTGGAGGGCCGTATCGAACTTGAACAGACCCGCGTCGAAGCGCGCGGCGACGTGCGTCTCGACCGGGGGCCCTTCCGCCGACTCGACTTCGGCGCCCAGCATTCAGACTATCGACACACCGAATTCGAGGGCGATGGCGGGCAAGGCACGCAATTCTTCAACCAGGGCTGGGAAGCGCGCATCGAGGCCCACCACCGCGGGGAGCGGCTACGCGGCGCCATCGGCCTGCAGGCGACGGATGTCGATCTCGATGCTGTCGGCGACGAGGCTTTCCTGACGCCGACCAATACGCGGGACTTCGGCGCCTTCGCCATCGAGCGCTGGGATATGGGCGGCTGGGGCATTGAGGGCGGCCTACGCCTTGAGCGCCGCGAGCACGAGAACGCGAGCGCGGGCGCTCGCGCGTTTGACGCCGTCAGCGGCTCGCTTGGCGCGTTCGTTCGGCCAAACTCCAACTGGTTCATCGGCGCAACGCTCGCTCGCACCGAACGCGCCCCGACAGCCACCGAATTATTCGCCGACGGTCCGCACCTGGCCACTAGCACGTACGAACTGGGCGACCCCGGCCTCGCTCCGGAGATTGCCACCTCATTCGAAGCCTCAGCGCGCTACGACAGCGGCCACCTCTCGCTTGAAGCCAATATGTTTGCCATCGATTTTGCCGACTACATCGCCCTCGTCGAACGCGGCGATGTCTGGTGGGTTGACGAGGACGCCGATGTCAGCGGCTTTGCGCCCGATGCAGCGAGCGCGCCTTTGGCGGCTGACGACGTGCTGCCTGTCTTCAGCTCCATGCAGCAGGACGCCAGCTTCGTTGGCGGAGAAATCTCGGTCCGCGTGCGCCTCCTGGAAGCGGGCGCATTCACCGTCAGCGGCGATGCGGCGCTCGACCTCGTGCGTGCGCAATTCGCCGGCGGCGGCCACCCGCCCCGTATTCCGCCACGCTCGCTCACGCTCGGCGTGGAGGCTGAGAGCGCGCATTGGACCGGGCGCATCGAAAGCGTGAACGTGGAGCGTCAAAATCGGCTTGCGCCGTTCGAAACGCCGACGGACGGCTATAGCTTCGTCAACGTCTCGCTCGCCTTTCGGCCCGACGGCGAAGCCGGCGCTTGGCGCATTCGCCTCGACGGGCGCAACCTCACCGATGAGCTCGGCCGCGTGCACAGCTCCTTCCTGAAGGACGAACTGCCGCTGCCGGGCCGCAGCTTGCGACTGACTGTGCTGACGGAGTTCTGAGACCCGCAAGGGCGAACGCGGACTCCGGCGCACGCCTACAGCATCGCTGGAATGACGCGATCCGGCGGTTTATGGCCATCGGCGAACGTCTTGATGTTGATGATGACCTTCTCGCCCATGTCGATCCGGCCTTCGAGCGTCGCCGAGCCCATATGCGGCAGCAGCACGACGTTCGGCAGTTTCTTCAGCTTTGGATTGATCGCCGGTTCGTGCTCGAACACATCGAGACCGGCGCCGGCGAGTTCTTTCTTCTCCAGCATGCGCGCGAGCGCTGCTTCGTCGATCACTTCGCCGCGCGCGGTGTTGACCACATAGGCGTGCGGCTTGAGCAGAGCCAGACGCCGCGCCGACAGCAGGTGATAGGTCGCAGGCGTGTGCGGGCAATTCACCGACACGATGTCCATGCGCGCCAGCATCTGGTCGAGGCTTTCCCAGTACGTCGCCTCGAGTTCGCTCTCGACATGGGGCGCGACCCGGCGCCGGTTATGGTAGTGGACCTGCAGTCCGAATGCGCGCGCTCGGCGCGCCACCGCTTGGCCGATGCGGCCCATGCCAATAATGCCGAGTCGTTT
>CAZHWA010000227.1:0-4569 GCA_964536175.1 uncultured Terricaulis sp.
CTTATCGCGCGCAATCGCGAGCCAAGTGGGTGTCGCGTGGAACTATGGCTGCCTTTGGAGGAAGAACGTGTCGGCCGAACCCCTGCGCCTGCTCTTAGCTGACGACGAGCCGCTGGCCCTGCGGCGCATTAAGCTTGCGCTGAAGGAAATTCCGGACGTCGAGGTCGTTGGCGACGCAAGTGACGGCGCACAAGCTATAAACGCCATGCGCAATTTGAAGCCCGACGTGGTGCTGCTCGATATCCGCATGCCGCTCGCCAACGGCTTCGAGGTCGCCAATGCTGTCGAGGACGCCGGCGGGCCGGAGGTCATTTTCGTGTCGGCCTATGATTCCTACGCGGTGCAAGCGTTCGAGACCTCGGCGGTGGATTATCTGGTCAAGCCCGTGGAATTCGAACGGCTGGCGTCGGCGCTGGCCCGCGCCCGTCAGCGCCGCGCGGCCAAGGACGCCGGACGCCGGGCCGAAGAACTGGCGGCGGTGCTCGAGGCGCTGAGGAAGGAAGCCGAAGAGCGGGAGGGGCCGCACTACGACAAAGAATTCTGGATCCGCGACCGCGGGCGCTTCCTGCGGGTGCCGGTGCTCGACGTCGAGCGCATTGAGGCCGAGCGCGATTATGTGCGCCTCTATTGGGAAGGGCGAACGCTGCTGCACCGAGAGACCATGTCGCATCTGGAAAGCAAGCTCGACCCCAACGTGATGCTGCGTGTGCACCGGTCCGCGTTCGTCAATTGGAAGCGCCTCAAGGCAGTGCGCCGCGATCCGAATGGGAGATTGATGGCGGTGCTCGATAGCGGCGATGAGGTGCCGGTGAGCCGCGCTTACGCCCAGCGCGTGCTGGCCGAGATGAAAACCCGGGCCTGACAAGAAGCGGCGCGTTGGCCGCTGCGTCGCGTGGCGCGCCGCATGTCGTTGAGGCGCGCGGGCGCTACGGCAGCCACGCAACAGTTTGTCCGCTTCTGGTGGCTGGGCTAGGCTCAGCTGTTGCGCCGCAAGACTGAGCTGCGGCGCCGGTGGGATGCGGAGCCCGCGCATGCAAGACAAGGTCATCGTCGTAACTGGCGCCTTCGGCGTGCTTGGCAGCGCGGTGGTCGATCGCGCGCAAAGCATGGGGGCGCGCGCCGTGCGGATCGATTACGCCTCTGCGCCTGCCAATCTGCGCACCGATCCCTTGGTGCTCGGCGGCGTCGATCTCACCAAACCCGAAGCTGCACAGGAGGCGATGCAGCGAATCGTGGCCGCCGCCGGGCGCATCGACGCTCTGCTCAACATCGCCGGCGGATTCGCCTGGCGCGCTCTGGCTGACGCCGACGCGGCGATCTGGGACAAGATGTATGCGATCAATCTGAAGACGGCCGCGAACGCGTCGCGCGCAGCGCTGCCCCAACTGATCGAATCCGGCGGCGCCATCGTCAATGTCGGCGCGCTCGGCGCGCTCAAAGCAGGCGCAGGCTTCGGGCCATACGCCGCGTCGAAATCAGGCGTACACAAACTCACCGAGAGCTTGGCCGAAGAACTGAAAGGCAAAGTGCGCGTGAACGCCGTACTGCCCTCTATTCTGGATACCGAACAGAATCGACGCGACATGCCGGACGCCGACCCTTCGACATGGGTGCAACCAAGCGACTTGGCGAACGTGATGCTGTTCCTCGCCTCCGACGATGCGCGCGCCGTCACCGGCGCGCTTGTACCAGTGACCGGGCTGGTCTAGGGCAACTTGGTTGCGGAGGCTCGCGCTTAGGCAGGCGCAATCGTACGCCTGATCGACCGGGTCAGACAAGGCAGCGCGCATGATTGAATTTCCGACCGTGGACGATTGGTTTCAGCTTGCCCGTCGCTACCCCGCTTACAAGAAGCCAAGCAACGCTACGCTGAAGGACTACGGCGTCATGCGCTGCATGCGCTACATCGATGATGCCTTCGGCGAACGGGGCAAAGACTGCCGCGTGCTCGAATTCGGGCATGGCTTCAATCCGGCGATCCTGGAGCGATTCCAGGACAAGCATGAGGTCTGGGGCGCCGATCGCGATCAGGGGTTGCCTTATTTTGGAAACGTGGATTGGGAGACGCGGTTCGCGAAAGACGTCGCGCCGCGCTGCCCGCGTGTTCGTTTCGTGAGAGAACTGTTGGAGTTGGACAACGCCTCGAGCGAGCTGCCGAACGGGTATTTCGACGTAATCGCCTCCGTGTCGGTGCTTGAGGAAGTGCCGATGGAGACCGTGGAAAACGTGCTGGCCGCATGCGCGGCAAAGCTGCGGCCGGGCGGTGTCCTCATCGGCACTCACGATGTTCGCCTCGACGAGGCGGCATCGCGCGTGCCCGCTTATATCGCCGCACAGCGCAAAGCGGGCCTGAAGATCGAACCGCTGGCCGCGATGCCGGAATTGGATCTCTGCTACCTGTTGGTCGAAAACCCGCTCTCGGTCATGCTTTGGTATCAGAGCGGGGAACCGGAAGAGACCCGCAAGTTCTGGGGCCACTTTGGCACGCTGTTCACGACGGCGACCAAACCCAAGAAGCTGTTTTGGGCGTAGCTTCTAACGCGCCCGCGCCACGACAGCCCTATCCATGGGCGCTTCCCTAAATGGCGCGCGGGGTTACTTGTGTCGCAAAACGGCGCACGTCATCGGCGCGGCACAGTTCGGTCCCGGGCGTGATCAGCGCCGCCGCGCCCGCCCCGGCCGCGTACTTGAACGCCTCCGTCAGAGTCTCGCCGCGCGAGATCGCCCATACGAATGCCGCCAGAAAGCTGTCGCCGGCGCCGACCGAGCTGGCGATCGGCACATCGATCGCATCGACCTTCCATGCCGCGTCCGCAGTGACGAGCATCGCGCCGTCTGCGCTCTGTGACAGCGCGACGACCTTGGCCTTGTCCGTCGCAATCAGCGCGCGCGCCGCCGTCAACGCGCTGGCGTCGCTGTGGAGCGTCTCTCCCACGAGCTCGCTCAGTTCGCGCATGTTGGGCTTGACCAGAAAGACGCCAGCGTCGAGGGCTGTGCGCAGCGCTGCTCCGGATGCGTCCAATACGAAGCGAACGCCCCAGGCCTTGGCGGCCTTCGCCATTTGCGCGTAGGCGTCTTGTGGCGCGCCGGGGGCAATGCTCCCGCTGGCCACAATAAAGCGCGGCGCAGGTTCGACCGAACTCAGAGCAGTCAGCACCCGGTCGAACTCGTCCGCGCTCAGCGAAGGCCCCGGCAGCACGAAGCGATACTCGTCACCGGTCTCGCGATCGCACACTGTGAAACTCTCGCGTGTGTCGCCGGCGATGGGGATAACAAGGCTGGCGACGTTCTCGGCTTCGACGCGCCGGCGCAGCAGCTCTCCGATCGGTCCACCGGCCGGATAGGCGGCGAGCACGTCCCCGCCAAGCCGCTTGATCACGCGCGCGACGTTAAGACCGCCGCCGCCTGCGTCGCGACGTTCTGCAGCGCAGCGTACCTTGTGAGTCGGTTTGACCCATTCGGCGGATGTCGCCACATCCACTGCGGGATTGAGCGTAACGGTGAGGATGTCGGTCATCAGGCTCAGCGCCAGGCGACCGCACCGAGAATCATGCCAATGCGGCCATCGCCCCACATCGGCGCCAACAGGCGCGCATAAGGGCCGGCGGCGTAATAGGTGGGATGGCGTCCTTCCAACGTCGCATAGGCCTGCGCGGTGAGATACTCGAACGGCGCGCGGCGGCGCATCTCATCGCTGTAAAGCCCGCGCACCTCCTCGCCATAGCGCTGCTCCAGTTCGGCCGAGACCACGTTGCTGAAACGGAAGCGGCTGGGCTGATCGAACATGACGTCGAGCAGGAACAGCGTCTGGCGTGCTTGCGGCAGATTGGCGGGGGCGAAATCGTCCCAGAACGGCATGTCGTTGTCGCCGCGAATGAGGCCGGCCCAATGCGCGCGCACCGCTTCCAGGTGGGGTTCGATATCCTTGAGGGGGAAGGGGTTTGCGGCCTCACTCATTGTCGTCTCCAAGGTTGCGACCCTTCATCTGCCATTATGGGCGCCTATTTGCGAGCCTGAGATCGCGGCTTCTCCCACCCTCGCCAAGCCTTCGACCAGACACTAGAACCCTGCGCCATGCCGCCCCTCGATCGCCGCCTTTCAGTCGCTCCGATGATGGATTGGACGGACCGGCATTGCCGAGCGTTCCACCGTGCGCTGACGCGCCGCACGTTGCTCTATACTGAGATGTTGACAGCGGACGCCGTCATCCACGGCGATCGGGCCCGGCTGCTCGGCTTCGACGAAATCGAGCATCCTGTTGCACTGCAGCTCGGGGGCAGCGCGCCGGCAAAGCTGGCCCAAGCGGCGCGCATCGGCGCCGCGTTCGGCTACGACGAGATCAATCTCAATATTGGCTGCCCGTCCGACCGCGTTCAGGCTGGCCGCTTCGGCGCTTGCCTTATGCGCGAACCCGCGTTGGTGGCCGATCTCTGGCGCGCTGCGCAGGACGCCGCGCGGGACATCCCGGTCACGATAAAGTCTCGCATCGGCGTCGACGATCAAGCGCCGCGCGAGGCGCTGTTTGCGTTGGTGGACGCCAGCGCGCGCGCGGGCTGCCGCACCTTCATC
>CAZHWA010000228.1:0-4551 GCA_964536175.1 uncultured Terricaulis sp.
GCTCGCGCTTCTGGCGCTACAATTATCGCTTTGGCGGGAAGCGGCTGACGCTCGCGCTCGGCGCCTATCCCGAGGTCTCGCTTGCCGAGGCGAGAGAAGCGCTCGCGGTCGCACGCAAGCAATTGCGTGACGGCCTTAATCCGATGGAGGAGCGGAAGGTCACGCGGCTCGCGGCAAGCGTTGCCAGAGCTTCGACCTTCGGCCTTGTAGCCGACGAGTTGCTGACCCGCATGGAGCGGGAAGGCAAGGCGGCGGTCACGATCTCCAAAAGGCGTTGGCTGCTCAAAGACCTCGCGGCACCTCTCTGCAGCCGTCCCGTCGCCGCCATCACGCCGGCGGAGGTTTTGGGCTTGCTTCGCGACATCGAAGCCAAAGGCCAGTTGGAGACAGCGCGCCGTCTGCGCGCCTCGATCGGACAGGTCATGAGGCTGGCGGTCGCCACCAACCGCGCCCAGTTTGATCCAACCTCTTCGCTGCGGGGAGCGATCGCAACGCCGAAAACGAAACACAGGGCGGCAATCACTGATCCAAAGGGCGCCGGTCGCCTCATGGTCGCGATCTCAGAATATGATCGCCCCGTTGTTCGCGCCGCCATGCAGATTATGGCGTACTGCTTTCCTCGACCCGGCGAATGCCGATTGGCGAGGTGGAACGAAGTCAATCTCGAAGGGAAGGTTTGGACGATACCTGCCGAGCGCACGAAGATGCGACGGGAACACAAGGTGCCGCTATCGCGCCAGGCACTTCGGGTGTTTCGAGAGTTGCATGACCTCACGGGTCATGACCACGACGGGCTCTGTTTTCCGGGTGAGCGTGCGCGCGACCGACCGATCAGTGAGAACACCGTTTGTGCTGCGCTCCGAACCCTGGGCTTTTCCCAAGAAGAGATGAGCGCGCACGGCTTCCGTGCACTGGCTTCTTCGCTCCTGCATGAGAATTCCAAGTTCTCATCGGAGGTGATTGAGCGCGCGCTCGCCCATCAAGATGCGAACGCCATTCGACGGGCTTATGCAAGAAGCGAGTATTGGCCGGACCGCGTAAAGTTGGCGCAGTGGTGGGCCGATTATCTCGATAGGCTACGCGAACAAGCAATAAACAGAACGGCGAGCTGACTACGCTTCGAAGCTATACTTTCTACTCCTGAGCTCGAAGGCCGCCTGGCCGCCTTCCATCGTATCAGTGATGGCAGATCGGACATTCTCAGTTTCAATCGCGCCATCCGCTTCGAGACCGACCCGGGCGCCGCATTGCGTATCGCCGCCACTAGATCGGAGCGCGACTATTTTATCGGCATCTCCGTTAACAACGATGTTGGGATTATGGGTCGCGAAAATGAGCTGTCGCTTGCGCTTTGTGGTTTGAAGCTGAGCAGCGATCTCGATGATCACCTTGTTGTCGAGATCGTCCTCTGGCTGATCGATAATAAGGGTTCCCGCCTCCTGGGTGAGCAATAGTCGTAGCAGAGCGGATGCCTGTTGTCCTGGCGACGCTCGCTCAAAGGGGATGTAGCTACGCCCATCTTTGTATTCGAAGGCGATAAAGTCCTCCGGCGTGGCCAAGAGGAATCTGCCGACACTCGCATCATCGAGTGCGGCGAAGACGAAGCGCAATTGATTGGACGTAAGTGGCTTGAATAGCGCCTCCTGGAGACGGTCAGCGATTGGGTCGTCGGGCTCGATACTCTGGGCGCCAGATTGCAGGCGATATTTATAGGCATCGAGCAGGGTATCGACGACCGTATGCCAAGTGTCTTTCTCCGCATCTCCGAAGATATCGCGCAGCCGCTCTTCGACTCTCGACGATCGCTCGCGAATTCGGCAACCCTCGCACAGTTGAGTAAGGGCGGTCGTGTGCGCTTTGGGGACGGTAGATCGGATAACTTTCGCCCGCAGAGACGACCCAGACATTCCCTGTACCTCTTCAGCGGCACTCTCCAATACATCTCTAAGTTCTTTTGCGCGGGTGGCGAGCGCCTCTCTGGCCGTAGTGAGCGACTTCGGGGCATCCTTATAGGCGTCGAACCTTGTCCCGCATTTCCTCTCGCTTGCTAAGGCAGCTTGCAACTCTTGATTCAAGCGCGTGATTTCATCCAGTAGTGCGCGGTTACTGGCTTGCTGTGCCACCGCCTCAGCATGCTCGACATCAAAGGCTGCGTGCCGCTTACTGAACGCCTCCGCCGATTTTTCCTGCTCGCGCTCCAATTCTCGCAATGCGTTGGTCATGGTCGCCAGTGCGCCCGCAACTTTGTCATTGGCCTTTGTGGTCGCCGCTGCCAGCGCCGCTATCTCGGGAAATTCGGATACTTCAGGGTTCTGTAGCGAGCCATCGAAAACCGAGAACTCAATTCCACGCGTCTCTAGCAACTCGATATCGCTGGCCAGCGCCGCCTGGCTCTCAGCAATGAGCGAAGAAGCAAGTTCGAACCTGGGCGCGTCGTTTAGAAGAGCTTGATGCGCAGCACTCAAGCCCGAGGCCTCGAGTTTGGCGCGCACCGCCTCGATTCGACGTCTAAGGTCGGCAACCGAGGCGGCGCTACGCTTGAGCTCCGCTTCCGCCACCCAATACTCGACGACGCGCTGGAGCGCAGATTGAAGCGTACGCCTCGCTGCTGCAAGTTCGCGCTCCGCCAAGCGACGCTGATCAAGGAATTCCGCCGCTGCGATACCTGTTATCTGTTCTGCGGCCTTTGACCGGTCTAAAACGAGGCTTGAAAGTTGACCCTGATAAAATGCTCGCGCGCGAAAGCGTTGCTGCGCTTCATCGATCGTTAGAGCCTCCGCGACACCGTCCACTTCTACGGTCACGACATCTTTTAGGTCGCCGCTGCGTGTCCAATTCTCGATGACACCGTCTCTTTCCAACACCAAAGTCACGGATCCGCCATCCAGGGTTTGCGACAACAGCGCTTTTTCGCGGTCGCGCGTCTCATCCGCCTCGTCTTGGACATCAAATGCGCTTCGTCCTAGCGCATACCGGAGATATTCAAGCAATGCCGACTTTCCGGAACCTCGTCCTCCGATCAGCGCGTTGAATCCGTCATTCAGGACAAGCCGGAAGTCTTGCCCGGTGAGCTGCGAATTGACTCGAAGCTCAAGGAGCCGATGCGCCGGGAGTTCTGGCGAAGCGTAAGCAATGCGCGCTTCGTCGGCGAGAACGGCCTGCCGCAACGCTTCGGCGGTAGGCTCTCCCAAGCGCATCCAGCACTCGTGTGCGCCTAGCTTCGCAAATGACGCCTCGCGGTTGTCGCCGGTGGCAATGATCCCGCGACGACGCCTTCCCCATTGCGAGATTTGCCCGTGTATTTTCTTTCGCGTCGTTTCGTCCAGGGCGGCGTATGCCTTGTCAGTATACACGCCGTCGAAGGGCAGCACCTTGAAGCGAGGTGCAAAACCATTTCGGATCATGCTCTTGTGTGCGTTCTCATTGCTGGCATGGGGGAGGACGATGGTCCTCCTGCGAAGGCCGGCATCGTCGAAGACTCCTCGGAGAAATGCTTCAACGTCTCGCCCACATTCGGTCGCCTGGGGGTTCTTGGCGGCACCGCCGTCTGGTTTATCGACGTTCTGGAGATGCCCACCGAACAGACGGTCCCACAGCGGCTCTGCCGCTTCGCTGTCAAATAACACTAGGCATTGCACGGCGTCCCGGCAGGTCACCTCGGCCCCGGGGTAGAGCCAGATTTTTGCGGCGGCCTCCGGTGAGCGGGCGATAGCTCTTCGCACATACGGAACGAAGCAGAAGTCGTGGTGATCGGTGATCGCAATCGCTGTTAGGCCACGCGCGAGGCATGCTTGCACAAATTCGTCGGCCCAGGCTTCGCGTGCGGCTTCACTCGCCTCGTCCCCTCCGGGCAAGTGTGGGCTACCAGACCACTGTGGGTCGCGCGGGGTATGGATCTGTAAATCGGTGCGCCGCCAGGTAGCGCCGGGATGAAGGCCAGGAAGATAAGTCACCAATCGATTCCGACTCAAGGAAAGACAAGGATAGCAACTTATCCCCTCAACCGTGAGTCGCAGCGCCACGCAAATAACGAGGAAGCGCGCAGAACAATGCGGAAAAGGACGAAGGGGTTGAGGCAAGATAAAATGCGCTGCACCTTGGATAGGCGCAGCGGCTTGTCTGCACATCTATTTTTCCAGGTCGTCGCACATTGCGCACCATCACGCGCAGGCTGCACGCAGGCTGGATGAGATTTGCCGCTCGCGCCTCCGACTTCGGAGCGCTGGCGATGACCGATCCGCGGCAAGACGATCTCTTCGAAGGCGACTTCGGGCGGCGCAAGCCGCGCGCGCCAGAGCCAACACCGAAGGCGCCAAAGGTGCGTAGCGCGGGCGAGAAGCGTGTCCGCACTGCTTGGTACAACCGAGCGCGCGGCGCTCGCGGCGTGAAGCTCGCTGAGGCGCGCGACCCGACTTCACAGAAGGTCATCATCAAGACGCGCGTGGTCGTTCACGACAAGCGTGGCGGTGGCGGCGGCGGTGGGGGAGCGCGTTCGATGATGCGTCACACGCTCTATGTCGAGCGCGATGGCGCCGGCCGAGACGGCTCTGA
>CAZHWA010000229.1:0-4549 GCA_964536175.1 uncultured Terricaulis sp.
CTGACGCCGGAAGAAGAGCAGCTGCATACCGGCGAGCGGCTGCAGGCGGCGGCGCTGCGTCTCAAGTCGGTTTGGGACATCGCCAAGCTTGGCGGCGATGCGGTGCGGCTGCGCGACTGGCGCAAGCTCAATCAACTGACGCTGGTCAGCGCGCGGCGTATTGAACTCGACCTGCGCTCGAAGCGCGCGCTTGCAGTGCTCGACGGCGAGCCGATCCGGCTCTCGCATGCGAGCGAGATTGAGGTGATGGAAGGCGCGCTGCCGGTGCTGGCGACACGTCCGGACGCGTGAGATCAAGCTTGCGTACGGTGACCGATATGCAAGTACGCTGGGTCGAACTGGGCGACTTCGGCCAAACCCTCAATGTCCGTCAGGCGGATCGAGCCATTGGACGTGCGTATAAGCCCCGCCTCGCGCAGCGCTGTCACCGAGCGCGACACGTGCACAGACGAAAGGCCGAGCAAATCTGCGAGGACTTCGCGCGACATTGGCAGCGCCAACACCTCGCCGACCTCCTGGCCGGCCTGCAAGAGACGCCGGCGCAGCTCCAGTAGCATATGCGCCAGCCGTTCGCGCCCGGAACGGCGCCCCAGGCGCACGATCTGTTCACGCAGGATGGATTCTTCCTGGACCGCGGTCCACCAGAACGCCATCGCCAGACGTGCATTGGAGCGTATCGCGCTCAAGAAATCCTCGCTCTTGAGACGCTGCAGCTCGAGATTTGTAAGCGCCTCGACGGAATGGTCGGCTTTGGCCGCCACCAGGGCCTGCAAATCGAAGCAATCGCCGGGCAACATCACGTTGACGATCTGACGGCGCCCGTCGTCCAGGGTGCGAAATCGCACCGCCCAGCCTTTGGAAATAACGAAGACGTGTTCGACCCTCTCGCCCGCTGTAACGATCGCCGCCCCGCGTTCTTTGCGCACACGCTCCGGCGAGGCCTGCTTAAGCGAGGCGAATTCGCTTTCGTCTATTTCCGAATAGCTTGCGATCCGGGCGATCAGAGCCTGCATGCGCCACCTCGGTAAGCGAACGCCGCATGCGCCGGGCCGTTCCTGGCAGGAACGCAACGCCGGCCGCGCCCGATGCTGCCAATGCGGAGATGACGCGAGACGCCGTGTCCTTCTTGGGCGGGGGGCGGTGACGGAGGACCCGGCGTCTCGCATTGCTCTTGCGAGCACGGCCCAACAACGCAACGCGCTGTGGGCCGTTCCGGCCGATCTGCAGTACTTCCAGCGCGCGCTATCGCCAGATCGCAGGCAGCGTCAGCGAGAGCGACGGTACGAAGGTCACCAGCAGCAGGACGACAATGGCGGCAATGTAGAACGGCCAGATCGATTTCAGCGCTTCTGCGATGCCGATGCGTCCGATCGCGCTGCCGACGAACAACACAGAACCGACTGGCGGCGTGATAAGTCCGATGCCGGCCGCCAGCACGAGGATGACGCCGAAGTGCAGCGGCGCGACGTCGTAGGCGCGGGCGATGGGCAAGAAGATCGGCGTACAGATGATGATCATAGGCGCCAGATCCATAAACGTGCCGAGGATCAGGAGAATGACCAGCATCAGCAAGAGCACCATGTGCTTTTCCTGCGTCAGCGTCTGCATTGCTTCCACCGCCATGGCCGGAACCTGCAGATAGGCCATCAGCCAGCCGAAGGCGCCGGCGGCGCCGATCACGAACAGAATAACTCCGGACGAGCGCGCTGCGCGCGAAGCGGCGGCCGCAAACGCCTTCCAGCCCATGCCGCGATAGACGATCAACGTCACCAGCAGCGCATAGAGCACAGCGACGGAGGCGCTCTCGACAGCGGTGAAGATGCCGGCGCGAATGCCGCCAAAAATCACGAAAATGAGCAGAAGGCCCGGGATCGCCGCGATCAGCCGCGTAAGCACGGCGGCGAAACCAGGGAAGGATTCGGTGGGGTAGTTGCGGGCGCGCGCCAGCAAGTACGCGGCCGCCATCACGCCGAGCGCGAGCAGCAGGGCCGGCACGATTCCGGCTGCGAACAGGTCGGCGATCGACACCCCGCCGCCAGCGATCGCGGCATAGAGGATGAGATTGTGCGAGGGCGGCAGCAGCAACGCCACGAGCGCGGCGGAGATGGTGACGTCGACTGCGTAATCCGTGCTGAAGCCGCGCTTCTCCATCTGCGGAATCATCGTCGAACCGATGGCGGAGACATCCGCCAGCGCCGAGCCGGAGACGCCGCCGAACAGTGTCGAGGCGACCACGCTCACCTGGCCCAGACCGCCGCGCAGATGTCCGACAAGGGCGGAGGCAAGTGAGATCAACCGCTCGGATATGCCGCCTCGCAGCATCAGCTCACCGGCGAAGATGAACAGAGGAATGGCGAGCAACGAAACCTTGCCGAAGCCGCTTGCCACTTGCTGCACCACAACGACTGGCTCGACGCCGATGTAAAGCAGAGTGGCCAAAGTCGCGGCGGCGATCGAGAACGCGACAGGCACGCCGAGAACCAGCAGCAGCGCGAACACGCCAAAGAGGATGGCGATCTCCATCACGCCGCCTCCGGGCCGTCGGGGTCGCCTGCAATCAGCCGCTCGAGGGCGAACAGCGCGATCAACGTCCCGCCGAGGCAGAGGCCAATGTAAGAGAGGCCCTCGGGCAGGGGGGCGCCGGCCATCGGCACCGCCCAACTGTCGAGCATCAGAAAGCCGCCATAGAAGGCGAGCGCGCCGCCAAAGGCGAACGAGATGAGGCGGGCGAACGCCTTCAGCGCCGCGCGAATGGCCGGCGGCGACTTCTCAACCAATGTCGGAAAATTGAAGTGCGTTTCAGTGCGCACGGCCGCTGCTGCGCCAAACAACGCCGCCACGCTCATCAGCATCAATGCGACGGGCTCGGTCCAACCGGGCGAGTCGTTCAGCACATAGCGGCCAAATACCTGCCAGGCCAGCACCAGCACGAGCGCGCAAAGGCACAACGCGGCGACGGCAATCGTAGCTCTGGCGAGCGCGTCGAAGGCGCGTATCAATGGCATCCCCCCGGTTGACTCTAATCGTGGTCCTCTATCCGACGCACGGTCTGCGCGATGCCGGCCTCGGCGACGTATCGACGGCGCATCGGCTCGACTGCGCGTCTGAACGCGTTGCGGTCGGCCTCGTTGAAGTGAATGCCGGCGTCCAACACCGTCTGGCGCGCGCTCGCCTGCTTTTCGTCCCAGAGCGCGCGCATGACCGGCACCGACTCGCGCGCCTTGGTCAGGAACAGTTCGCGATCGGATGACGAGAGCGCGTCGAAGCGGCGCTTGGACATCAGCAGCGCTTCCGGGGCGCAACAATGATCGGTCTGCGACCAGTAGCGCGCCACTTCGTATTGGCGCGTCGATTGGTAGGTAGCCCAGTTGTTTTCCGCTGCGTCGATCAGATGCGTTTGGAGACCGGTGAACACTTCGCCGAACGGAATCGGCGTGGCGTTGGCGCCCATCGAGTCGAGCATGGCCATGAAGATATCCGAGCGCGGCACGCGCACCTTAAGGCCGCGCATATCGGCTGGCGTATGAATCGGGTGGCGCACGTTGTAGATCGAGCGCATGCCGGAATCGTAGAACGCGAGCCCGACAAGTCCGCGCGCCTCGAACGTGCGCAGAATCTCCCTGCCGATGCCGCCGTCGATAACCCGGCGCAGATGCGCTTCGTCACGGAAGGTGTAGGGCAGGGCGAGCGGCCGCGTCGCCGGGAAGGCGTTGTTGACCGCGCCGAGATAGACCCGCGCGATATCGATCACGCCGAAGCGGGCAAGGTTCACCGTATCCGTCTCGTTGCCGAGCTGGCCCGAGGGATAAAGGCGGAAGACGATGCGGCCCTGCGTCTCGCGGGCGATTTCCTCGCCCATCCAACGCACGGCTTCGACGGTCGGATAATCGCTCGGATGCACGTCCACGGCGGTGACGATGGCCGGCTCTTCGACGCGCGCGGAAGCCGCGCCTGCTCCCGCTGCAGCAACTGCAGTCGCCGAGCCGAGCAGCGACCGGCGCGATATCATGCAAAGCCCCGGCCGGCCGGCATGGCTTTCGTCGCCACGCAGAGCAGGTCGCCATCGCCCGCAAAACTCGCACGCGCGTGTTGGCCGATGCGGATACCGTGCACGCCGGTCACAGCGCCGGTGGAAACAAGCTGGCCAGCTTTCAGCGCACGGCCGCGCCAGGCAAGGTGCTCGAGCAGGAAGACAAACGCTTCGAGCGGATCGTCGGCGCCGGTGCGGACTTCGCCTTGCCCGACCGAAACGCCGTCAATGAAGGTCTCGCATTGGAGGCCCTGGTCGAGCCGCGTGCGCCAGTTCGCGATTTCTCCGCCCAGGATCAGGCCGTGATTGTTGCCGAAGTCGGAGACGACCACGGTGGCGCCGAACTCGTTGATCGTCGCGAGCGGGCTGCCGGCGGTCTCAACGCCCATATGCATCGCCGCCACTAGACCAGCCGCGTCCTCGCGGGTCCATTCGGTGTCTTCAGGCGGCACGTCGTGGGCGATGCGGAGCCCGTATTCAGCTTCTACCGCTGCGAAGCCGCCTTCGCATACGGGGAAG
>CAZHWA010000230.1:0-2741 GCA_964536175.1 uncultured Terricaulis sp.
GGGTGGAAGAGCAGGCTGAGTGGGGCTCTGTCGTCAGCCGGCAATTGATGTCGCTGGCTGACAACATCCACAATGACGGGGCGCAGACGACGCCCGCGCTCGCTGAAGCGCGCGCGGCGATCACGCAGGCGACGCAAGCAGCCTGAAGCAGCGCGCGCATCGCGGCGGCGTTTGACCGGACGCGCCCTGCGGCAATGCGCCCCCTGTGCGCTCGCGCCGCGTTGCTGCGCGCGCGCGCGCGCGCCTAGCTGGCGGGCATGGCTGAACCCACCGAAACGCCGCGTCGCAATCTTACGGGCGCAGTGATTCCGGCGCTTGCCGCGGCGGGGCTGGCGGCGGTCGGCGCGATTTTCCTGGTTGGCGTCACCGGTCTCAACAATCGCGAGGCTGCAGCGCCACGCGATTGCATTGTCGAGGGAGCCGAGGGGCTTGGCGGGCCAATCGACCTCATAGACCACAATGGAGCGCGCGTTACGCAAGCCGATTTCGCCGGTCAGCCGGCCGTCGTCTATTTCGGTTTCACGCATTGTCCCGCGATTTGTCCCTCGACGATGCTGGTCGTCGGCGAAGCTCTGGAGCAACCCGGCGGCCACGATGTGCAGCCGATCCTGATCAGCGTCGATCCGGCGCGCGATACGCCCGAGCGTTTGCGCCGGTACGTCGCCACTGAGGGTTTCCCGCTAGGGCTGGTTGGGCTCACCGGCTCGCAGGCGCAGATCGACGCTGCCCTGGGCGAGTTCCACGCCTACGGGCGGGCCCAGCCCCCCGCGCCGGGGGCGGCGGCGGACGACTACAATGTCGACCACACATCGATCCTCTATGTGATGGACGGCCGATGGCGTGCCGTCTCCGCCATTCAGACCGTGCGGCGCGAGGATCCCATGGATCCGACGAGCGCAATGCTGCCGGTAGCGCCCGAAGAAATTGCCGCCTGCATCGCCGCAGGGCTCGAGCGGAGCGTGACTGGAACCTGAGCTTGGCGTTTCCAGTAATTAACATTACATTCCGTAACATGGCGGCTTGAGATCAAGCGGTTGTGCGCTGCTGCGCCGCAACAGGCTCGGCTCTCAGGTGTTTCGTCTACAAGACCCGGGGCCGGCGGGCTATCCGACTCAGGATACGCTGCGTTGCAGCGTGGAAAGGCCTGGATGCTCTACTCGCTTTACGAATTGGGCCATATGTCGGTGGCGCCCTTGCGCATCGCCGCCATGATGCACTCCAGCATGCTGCGCTCGCCGCTCAATCCGGCAGCCGATACAGAAATCGCCCGCACGGCGGCTGCAGCCTCCGACCTGTTCGAGACGGTAACGCGACGGTACCGCAAGCCGGAATGGAACCTCCCGCACACAGCAGTCGACGGCGTCCGCGTCGCCGTGACGCCCACAGTGGCGTGGTCGTCGCCGTGGTGCCGGATGCTCCACTTCGAACGCGACGCAGCGGCGTTGAAGCAAGCGCGCGGCGTGCGCGCCGATCCCACCGTATTATTGGTGGCGCCCATGTCCGGCCACTACGCAACGCTGTTGCGCGATACCGTGAGCACGTTCCTGCCCGAGCACGAAGTCTACGTAACGGACTGGGCTGACGCGCGCATGGTGCCGGTGCTGGCGGGCCGCTTCGATCTCAGCGACTACATCGATCACATTATGGCAATGTTCCGCGCACTCGGCCCCGAGGCGCATGTGGTTGCTGTTTGCCAGCCGGGACCGGCGGTGCTTGCTGCTGTTGCGCTCATGGCGGCACAGGACGATCCATGCACGCCGGCGACGATGACCTTCATGGGCTCCCCGATCGATGCCCGCAAATCGCCAACCGCGCCGAACCAGCTCGCGGAGAACCGCGATATCGACTGGTTCCAGAAGAATATGATTCACACGGTGCCGATGCTTTATCCCGGCGCATTCCGGCGCGTGTATCCAGGCCTTCTTCAGCTGGCGTCGTTCATGGGCATGAAGCTGTCGCGCCACGTCGACGCCCAGTACGCCTACTTCCAGAACCTGGTGAAAGGCGACGGCGACGACGCGCAGAAGCATCGCGATTTCTACGACGAGTACCTGGCGGTCATGGACCTCACCGAGGAATTCTACATCCAAACGTTGATCGATGTGTTCCAGCGCTACTCGCTCGCGACCGGCGAGATGATCCATCGCGGAGAACGCGTCGATCCCAGCGCCATCGCCAGGACTGCATTGCTGACCGTTGAAGGCGAGAACGACGATATCTCGGGCATCGGTCAGACTCAGGCCGCCCACGAGCTCTGCATCAATATCCCCGAAGCTATGCAACGAGACTATATTCAGCCGGGCGTGGGCCACTATGGCGTGTTCAGCGGGCGGCGTTTCCGCACCGAGATCTATCCGCGCATGCGCGACTTCTTTCGCACTTTCCAGAGCGAAGCCGCGCGTACCGATCGCCGCGCAAAATTGCGGGTTGTCGGCGAATGAGTAGTAACATGTGGAACGGCGCGCGGCCGCGCCAGGTTCAGCACTGACAACTAACGCCTCAGCGCACTTGTAACGCCTCAGCGCACTTGAGCCATTAACGCGGTCCCGCGAAACTTGGTCCATGCGCTTCGATTCGCGACCGAAGGTCGAGCCGATTCAAACCGAGATCGAAACGATCGATGGGCGGCGCGTTCCGCTGAAATTGATCGTCAACCCACGCGCGCGACACGTATCGGTGCGTATCGACCGGACCCGCCGCGAGGCGATCGCCACGGCGCCAAGCAAGCGGCGCCTGAAGCA
>CAZHWA010000230.1:2751-4510 GCA_964536175.1 uncultured Terricaulis sp.
CCGAGCAATTCGCGGCTGAACGCGCCGGATGGATCGCCCAAGAGCTGTCTCGGCTGCCGAAGGGGGTGCAGCTGGCGCCGAGCGCGCGCGTGACGCTGCGCGGTGTCGAGCATGAACTGGTGTTCGAACATGGCCGCGCGCTGCCGCGGATCGAAACCGGCCATCCGCCCAGGCTCGTCGCACCCGCGCCGGACGTTGCCTTGTTCGAGTCGCGCTTGTTGCGCTTCTTCAAGGATGAGGCGCGACGCGACCTGATCGATCGTGTGGCGCATCACGCCGTCACGCTCGGGGTCCGACCGGTTCGGTTGCAGGTGAAGGAATTGCGCTCGCGCTGGGGCTCGTGTTCCGCGGACGGCGTTTTGTCGTTTTCCTGGCGGCTCATCCTGGCGCCGCCGTTCGTGCTGGACTATCTCGCCGCGCACGAGGTTGCGCACCTCAAAGAAATGAACCATTCGCGGCGCTTCTGGGCGCACGTGCGGCGTTGTATGCCGGAATACGATCGCGGCCGGCGTTGGCTGCACGAGCACGGTTGCGCGCTCCATGCCGTCGGCATGGCGCGCTGACGCGACCAAGTCTGGCTAGCCGTGCTCTGGCGGCGCCAGCATGCGCTGTAGGACGCCATCCTTGTCGATAACGGTGTGCTTCACGACAGCGAGGATGTGCAGGGTTGCGAAGACAATGATCGACCAGCGGCCGACAGCGTGCAGAGCCTCGGCGAACTCATGGACGGATTCGTTGCGCGCCACGAACGGGCTCGGGATGGAAAACGCGTCAAATACGTTGATGGGGTTGCTGCCGGACCAGATGGCTAAAGGCCCGGAGATCAGCTGAATCAGAATCGCGATCAGCAGCAGCTGATGGGTTGCGCTGGCGATCCACATCAGATGCCGCGGCTGCTCGATAGGGGTTGGCTTCGGCTGCAGCCAGCTCGACATCACACGCGCAAACAGGATCAGCCACAGGGTCGCCCCAAGGCCGATATGCCAACTCATCGCCATGGCCCGGCCTGCGCGGTCGCCGGCTTCGCCCAGCGCTTCGGCGCGAAATCCGATGGCCAGCATGACCACGAGTGCAAGCGCTACGATCCAGTGCAATGAGATCGAGAGCCACCCGTACCCGGCTTTGTTGTTGATCCACATCGGGGCGCTCCTCAACCTCTTACCCTATCGCAGTAACCGGCAGGCAAGCTACGGCCGGGTGTCGCGCGATGTCGTTCTCAGCTTGGCGCGCTCAGAGCCGTTGGGCCGGTTAGCCTTCGGGTCCGAAGTCCAGGGAACGGTCGGCGTCGTCGGGCGGCGGCAGCGCCGGCGCGTCAAGCACTCCGATTGGAGCACCGATGGCGGTCATGGTCGGCAGCTGCGGCAACGGCAGACCTATGTCGTAATCCTCCGGCAGCGGCATTTGCAGATCGCGAGCTGGGACGCCTTGCAGGGCAACCTGCATGTAGCGCGACCAGATTTCAGCCGGTAGCGAGCCGCCCGTTACGCGTGCTGTGGTGGAGAAATCATCGTTGCCGACCCAGACGCCGGCGACATAACCGGGCGTGAAGCCGACAAACCACGCGTCGCGGTAGTCATTGCCTGTCCCCGTCTTGCCGCCGATCTGATGCGTTTCCGTGCGTGCGCGCGTGCCGGTGCCGGCTTGGACGACGCGATACATCATATGATTCATGTAACGGAGCGGGCGTTCTTCGATGACACGCTCGCGCCGCTGAGGCCGCCAGCTCCACATCGTTTCGTTGTTGTTGGCGCGGCGGATG
>CAZHWA010000231.1:0-4488 GCA_964536175.1 uncultured Terricaulis sp.
CCTATCAAGGGCCGAAGAAGGTCAGGCGCAAGCCTTCCCAGGCGCGGGCGAACCAGTTGGCCTTGCCCACGCGGCGTCCGGCCTGCAGAGGGTATTCCTGCGGCGTCAAGCCCGGACCCTCGATCACCAGGCGCGCCACCTCCTCGCCCTCGCGAATTGGCGGGTTGAGCGGGCCGTCATAGACGATGTGAGCTGTAAGGTTCTGCTGCGCCACACGAGGCCCGACGATGGTGATGTCTTCCTGCGTCACCAGCGGGACGGCCCGGCGCGAGCCCAGCCGCACCTGCGCTTGGGCGATTTCTTCGCCGGCCTCGGCAAAGCGGCGCAGCACGTAGTCCTCGAAGGCGGCCCGCATCAGCCGTTGCGCCTCGCTGTTGCGCGCCGCCAGGGTCGGCAGGCCGTTGAAGACAATGATGCGGCGCTGACCGTCGCGCACCGCCGAGCCGATCAACCCGTAACCGGAGGCGTCGGTGTGCCCGGTCTTGACCCCGTCGGCGCCCGAAAAGGCGCCGAGTAACGGATTGCGGTTCTGCTGCGTGCGCCGGTTGAAGGTGAAATCGCGACGCGAATAGACCTCGTAGAACTCGGGGAACGTGACGATGAGGTGACGCGCAAGGCGCGCCAGGTCAGCCGAACTGATACGCTGTTCGGGATGATCGAGGCCGGTTACGTTGCGAAACTGCGCCGTGCGCAGGCCCAGCTCTTGAGCGCGCCGGTTCATCATGTCGACGAACGCCGCTTCAGAACCGGCGATGCCTTCAGCCAGCACTACGCAGGCGTCGTTGGCAGACACCACCACCGCGCCTTGTACCAGGTCGGCGACCGCCACATAGGTGTCGATCGGCAGGAACATGTGCGAGCCGGACGACATCGCCCCGTGCTCGCGCCAGGCATACTCGCTCACTTGAAAGTGCGTGTCGTACGCGATGCGGCCCGCCTGCAATTGCTCCAGCACAATCAAAATCGTCATCAGCTTCGCCATCGAAGCTGGCGCGATCGGCTCGTTGCAGTCTTCGCACGACAAGATCGCGCCGGAAGCGCCATCCATAATCGTGACGTGTTGCGCCGCCGCCGGCGCCGGCGCCTGCGCGCGCCTGCGCTGGGCCTCCGCGTCCAACGGCGCTGACATCGTCGCAATAAGGGCGAGCGCGCAGAGCGCGCAGGAAAACTTCATCGATCTGCCGAATCGTTTGCGCATCGGCGCAGCAACGCTTTAAGCAAACCGGGACGGCGGTTTTGCGTCAACCGCTGCGTCAGCGTGCGGCGAGAATGGTTTCGCCGAAACCCATCGCTGCAAGCGTTCGACGAGCTTCATCGGCTTCCTGCGTGCTGTTCCAGGGGCCCACGCGGACCCGGAACAATTCCGTTCCCGATGCACTGCGGCGAACATCCACAAGTACCGGCCCCACCGCCCCTACCGTATCCCGCACGCGATGGGCATTGCCGAGATCTGAGTAGGCGCCGATCTGCACATAATAGCCATAACCGCCAGCCGCCGGGGCAGCTGCGGGCGCGGCGGCGGCGACGGGCTGCGTCCGAACAGCCCCAACAGGGGCGCCGGCCAGCTCTGTTTGCGGGGTGCGCGAGGAGGGCGGGGGGAGCAGGGACCTCGGGCCCTCTTCCGCCGTGACCGCGGGCTCGAGCGCAGGCGAGGGCGTCGCGGCCAGGGCAGGCGATCCATCTGTGTTAACGCGGCGCGGAGCAGGGCCCAGGTAGCGAACGTGCACACGCACGTGCCCGGCGTTCTCAAAGCCAAGCACATGCGCAGCCCCACGCGACAGATCGATCAGACGCTCGCCGACAAAGGGCCCGCGGTCATTGACCCGGACGATCACTTCACGCCCATTTTCCAGGTTCGTGACCTGCACCAGGCTCGGGATTGGCAGGGTTGGATGCGCGGCGGTCAGGGCGTCCTGATCGAACACCTCGCCGCTGGCTGTGCGGCGACCGTGAAATTGCGGCCCGTACCAGGACGCCACGCCCGTCTGGGCGTATCCCGGCTCCGGCGTTGGCACGTACCAGCGGCCGTTGGCCTGGTACGGCGGGCCCACCCGTTCCTGTTCCAGCCAGGCTGCGGGCCCCTCCCCGTCCGCCGGCTCCGCGTGGCCCTCCGCCTCATCGGCCTCTGCGGCAAGCGGAACCGGCGTCGGATCGGTCACCGGCGTGACCCGCGGCCGCCGCCCAGCCGGGCGACGCAGATCAATGACGTCTCCCTGACGGCTGTGCGCCTGCGCGCCGTAGCCATACGAACTCTCGCTGCCGCCCTCGAGCCGATCGCTGGCGGAAGCCATCTCGACTGGCCCAGCCCCCTGCCCGGCATAGACGATCGGGGCGCGCTCAGCCTGCGCGGTTCCCGCGAACGCCAGCAGCCCAAAACAGGAAAGCGCGACGGCGCGCAGCGCGGACAGAAGCAAGAGACGACCCCACGATTTCGAGGGTCAACGCTACAGGAGCCGAATTGATGCTGAGTAAGCTTTTATCCTTTTTTCAGCTTCACCAATAACGCCCGTTAGGCATGCCCGGCCGGTTCCGCGCCCCTGCCCGCGGGCGCCCAATTTAGGGGTTTTCCCAAGCGCCATCCTGGCCTAGTTTTCCACAAGAGCGTGGGGGCGCTTCATGGGCTATTTCGCTGCTTTCATCCTACTTGGCGTCGCATTGGCGCCGACCCGATCCAACCTGCTCGCGGGGCTGATCCTGTTGCTCGCCGCCATATCGGCGACCGTGCCCTACGTCACCGCAACTGGCTTTGTGGCCTGGCTCATCGGGGTGGGCACCATAGTGCTCGCCTATCTGGGCGTCGGCTGTGCGCTGTGGATGGCGCGCTTCATCTCGCGCATCGGCCAAGCGACGCCTTAGCGCTCGTTCCGGCTACGGCCTTAGTGCGCCATGCAACGCAGCGCGAAGGCCAGAACCTCCGCTTGCGAGCGTGCGCCGGTTTTCTCGTAAACGCCCTTGAGATGCGAACGCACCGTATCGACGCTGATGGCCAGCTCGCGCGCGATCTCTTCGACGCTGCATCCGGCGGCGAGTTCGGCGGCGACGCGCGCCTGTTGCTGCGAAAGGCCGCAGAACGCCGCCAACTGGGCCAGCAACGCCGCGGACGGCCGAGACGCACGCCACAGGCTGATTACTGCGTGGTCCTCGCCGACCGGATCGATCATTGCCATCAATGGCCCAGCGCCAAACGGAGCGTTCAAAGCAAGATATTGCTGCGACCGTGCCGCGAGCGTCGTTTGCAGCTGTTCCTCCACTTCTGGCGAGTCGCCACGCAGCACGCCCTCACGTAGCGTCAACGGGCCGTTGTCGTTCAACTGCGCTCGGGCAGCGCCATTACAGTAGAGCACGCGCGCATCGCCGCGACAGACGACAATTCGCCCAATGCGCGAATTCTCGGCCCAATCAAAAATCAACGCGATGGCGCGCGCCGCACTGCCTTCTGTCATCATAGCCCCGGCGCGATAATGGACGCCGAAAGCGCTGAATTCATCCCTCAAATGGGTGAGCCGAGGGGTAATTACAGTTCGCGTATGTTGTACAAATACGCCTACTATCGCGTGTAACCCTGGATACGCCTCAAGCGCCGCTGGCTTCACCCAAATTGGGGATGCCAAGCGCGCCTAAAAATGTCTTAACTCTTTGTTCACCGACGTTGGGGGGGCTGTCGGTTCGAGCCGATTCCCCACCGGGTGCGTGCGATCAGGCCGTTGGGCTTGGCGGACGCTTTACATGTGGAATGGGGAAAACAACATGAAAAAACTTCTCGTAGCCGTCGCAGCGTCCGCGTTGTTCGTCACGCCTGCCTTTGCGGACCCGAGCGACGACACCTCGTTTGACATCAACGCCAGCGTGCCGGCTGCCTGCACCATCGGCAATCCGGGCGACTTCGACATGGGCGAATTGGACATCGTTCTCACGGCGGGCTCGGGCGCGTTGACGTTAGCCGCGCTGGGCACCAATGGCGTGCGCACGACGCAAAACATGTGGGTCAGCTGCAACGACGTCAACCGCATGACCATCACCTCCGCGAACAATGGCAAGCTAATTCGCGACGGCGCCGCGCCGACAGCGGAAGAAGCGGCGGAAGGCTTCACCAATCTCATCAGCTATGCGGTAACAGCGACCAATTACGGCCCTGTCGCGAGCCAGCAGCCTAGCCTCAGCAATGGCAATCCGTTCTTTCAGAACCTCGTTCGCGGCGCAATCCACAAGGAAGTCGGCATGCGGGTGCTGATCCGGTCGAGCGATGGCAACAACGCGACCCGTCGTCCGCTCGCCGGCGACTACTCCGACACGGTGACTGTCACGGTGCAGATCGCCTCCTAATCCAACATCAGCGCAACGATGCCGGCTAAGTCGGTCCGGCATCGTGCGCTTCCTTCACATTCAGCGACTGCGGGAGTCAAAGCCATGAAAAGACTATTGTGCGCGGCGGCGGCCGCTGCCTTGTTCGTCGCAACGCCGGCGTTTGCCGATCCGAGCGACGACACC
>CAZHWA010000232.1:0-4481 GCA_964536175.1 uncultured Terricaulis sp.
AGATCGGCGCGCGTGGTGCCGTTGGTCGGCTCGCGAAAGGCGAAGCCCGCGGCGCCGCGGAGCCAGTACGCGTCCTCGTGAATCTCGCGCTGCGTGGTCGGGATAACGTAGCGGTCCTCGTAGGCGGCCAGTCCCATGTAGCGGTACATCTCTTCGATGATTGCGCCTGTGAGGCCGACCCGCTGGGCGATCTTCTCGTCTTTGACGCCATCCACCGTCTTCGCGCGCATATAGGCGCGCATCGCCAGCATGCGTTCGAGCGCGTTGGCGATCGGCTCCTCGGCGCCGGCTGTAAGTAGATTGGCCAGATAGCGCAGCGGAATACGCAGCGAGCGCACGTCCGGCATGCCATCGTTCACGATCATCTTGCCGGCTTCGGCGGCGGATTGGATCGGAGACAATGGGGGCACGTACCAGACCATCGGCAGCGTGCGATATTCAGGATGCAGCGGGAAAGCGACCTTCCACTCGAACGCCATCTTCCAGATCGGCGAACGCGTCGCGGCCTCGATCCAATTGTCCGGCACGCCGTCGCGACGCGCCGCCTCCTGCACTTTGGGATCGTGCGGGTCGAGGAAGACGGAGAGCTGCGCCGGATAGAGGTCCTTCTCGTCTTCGACGCTCGCCGCCTCGGCGATGCGGTCGGCGTCATAAAGGATGACGCCGAGATAGCGGATGCGGCCAACGCAGGTTTCAGAGCACACCGTCGGCTGGCCCGCTTCGATGCGCGGGAAACAGAAGATGCACTTCTCGGATTTGCCGCTCGACCAATTGTAATAGACTTTCTTGTACGGGCAGCCCGAGACGCACATGCGCCAGCCGCGGCAACGTTCTTGATCGATCAGCACGATCCCGTCTTCCGCACGTTTATAGATCGCGCCCGATGGACACGCAGCGAGGCAGGAAGGATTGAGGCAGTGCTCGCACAGGCGCGGCAAATACATGAGGAACGTGTTCTCGAACTGGCCGTAGATTTCCTTCTGAACGCCTTCGAAATTGTAGTCCTGACCACGCTTCGAAAACTCTCCGCCGAGATCGTCCTCCCAATTGCCGCTCCACTCGATCTTCTTCATCACTTCGCCGGTCACGAGCGAGCGCGGCTTGGCTGAGGGCTGGGCCTGCAGTTCCGGCGCTTTGGCGAGCCATTCATACTCGAAGGTGAACGGCTCGTAGAAATCGTCGATCTCGGGCAGGTCCGGGTTGGCGAAGAGCTTGGACAGCACGCGCCATTTGGCGCCTATGCGCGGCTCGAGCCGTCCGTTCTTCTTGCGAATCCAACCGCCTTTCCAGCGCTTCTGGTTTTCCCAGTCCTTCGGATAGCCGACGCCAGGCTTGGATTCGACGTTGTTGAACCAGACGTACTCAACGCCTTCGCGATTGGTCCAGACGTTCTTGCAGGTGATCGAGCAAGTGTGGCAGCCGATGCACTTGTCGAGATTGAGCACCATGGCGATTTGTGCGCGGACCTTCATGAGCGTGCCACCTCTTCCTTCGTGTCCGCCGTATTATCGAACCAGTTGAGCTTGGTCATCTTGCGCACGATGATGAACTCATCGCGGTTCGCGCCGACCGTGCCGTAGTAATTGAATCCGTAGGCCAGCTGCACATAGCCGCCGATCATGTGCGTTGGCTTCATATTGATGCGCGTCACCGAATTATGGATGCCGCCGCGCTGGCCGGTGATCTCCGAACCCAGCGTGTTCACGAGTTTTTCCTGTGCGTGGTACATAATGGCGAGCCCTTCCGGCACGCGCTGCGAAACAATCGAGCGCGCCACCAAGGCCCCGTTCACGTTGAAAGCTTCGATCCAGTCATTGTCGGCAATGCCAGCTTTGGCGGCGTCGATCTCGCTAATCCAAACGCATGGCCCGCCGCGCGAGAGCGTCAGCATGATCAGGTTTTCGCAGTACGTGGAGTGGATGCCCCACTTCTGGTGCGGCGTGACGAGGTTGAGGGTGATCTCCTGATTGCCGTTCGGCAGCTTGCCGAGCACCGCTTTCACGGACTTGGTGTCGATTGGCGGGCGCCACGTACACAGGCTTTCGCCGAAAGCGCGCATCCAGGGGTGGTCCTGATAGAGCTGCTGACGTCCGCTCAACGTGCGCCAGGGGATCAGCTCATGCACGTTGGTCCAGCCGGAATTGTAGCAGACTGTCTCGGACTCGATGCCCGACCAGGTGGGCGAAGAAATGATCTTGCGCGGTTGTGCGACCACGTCGCGGAAACGGATTTTCTCATCCTCCTTGCCCTCAGCCAGATGGACGTGATCGCGACCGGTGGTCTGGCCCAGCGCCTGCCAAGCGCGCACCGCGACCTCGCCATTGGTCTCCGGGGCCAGCATCAGAATCGCTTCACACGCTTCAATATCGCTGACCACGCGCGGCTGGCCTTTGCCGGGGCCCTCGGCGTGCACGCCGCTCAGATGGCGCAGCTCTTCGACTTCCTTTTTTGTTTCCCAGAGAATGCCTTTGCTGCCGTTGCCCTTGGCCTCGAGCAGCGGGCCAAGCGAGGTGAAACGTGCGTACGTGGCCGGATAGTCGCGTTCGACCAGCGTGACGCGCGGCATAGTCACGCCGGGGATCGGTTCGCACTGACCTTTCTTCCAGTCCAAGGCGGCGTAGGGCTGGGCCAATTCATCGGCGCTGTCATGCTGCATCGGCGTCAGCACGAGATCGTGCTCGACGCCCAGCACTTCCGGCGCGATTTCCGAGAATTTCTTGGCGATCGAACGGAAGATGTCCCAATCGGTCTTGCTGTCCCACAAAGGATCCACGGCTGCCGTGAGCGGGTGGATAAATGGGTGCATGTCCGTCGTGTTAAGATCGTGCTTTTCGTACCAGGTCGACGAGGCGAGGACGATGTCAGCGTAGAGCGCTGTGGTCGACAGCCGGAAGTCGATGGTGACCATGAGGTCCATCTTTCCGGCGGGCGCCTTCTCATGCCACTTCACCTCTTTCGGGATTGGGCCGACGCCTGTCACCGCGTTGTCTTCGCCGATCACGCCGTGCAACGAGCCGACCAGGTGCTTCAGAAAATATTCGTGTCCCTTACCGCTCGCGCCCAGCACGTTGGAGCGCCAGAAGAAGAGATTGCGCGGCCAGTTGACCGGCGCATCCGGATCCTCGCACGACATTTTCAGTTCGCCGGACTTCAGCGCATCCGCCGTCCATTGACCTGGATCTTCGCCGGACGCCTTCAGCCGTTTGCCGAGCTCCAGTGTGTTCTGTTCGAGCGCAGGGGTTGTGGGAAGCCAGCCCATGCGTTCTGCGCGCACGTTGTAATCGATCGGGCTTTCGGGCCAGCTGGAGCCGTCTTCGGTCGCCGCAAGAAGGTGACGCATATTGAGCGAGTCGTAGCGCCATTGATCGGTATGAGCGTACCAGAACGACGTTGCATTCTGCTGGCGCGGCGGGCGCACCCAATCGAGCGCGAAGGCGAGCGGCAGCCAGCCGGTTTGCGGGCGCAGCTTTTCCTGGCCGACATAATGCGCCCAGCCGCCGCCGGACTGGCCGACGCATCCACAGAGCACCAACATGTTGATGATCCCGCGGTAGCTCATGTCCATGTGATACCAATGGTTGAGCCCCGCCCCGACGATCACCATCGAGCGGCCTTGGGTCTTCTCTGCATTCTCTGCAAATTGGCGCGCCACCGAGATGATGGCGTCGCGCTTTACGCCGGTGACCTTCTCGCCCCAGGCCGGCGTGAATGGCACGTCTTCGTCATAGGATGTGGCGACGTTCTCGCCGCCAAAACCGCGGTCGAGGCCGTAATTGGCGGCAAAGAGGTCGAACACGGTCGCAACCAAGCCTTCGCCGTCGTTGAACATCATACGCTTGACCGGCACATTCCGCGTCAGGGTTTCCGGGTGGTCGGTGGCGGTGAACGTGTCCGGCGCTTCGCCGCCGAAATACGGGAAATCTACCGGCGCGATCTCGTCATGCCCATCAGCCAGCGTGAGACGCAGCCTGATGTCGCGGCCTTTGCCGTCGCGCTCTTCCAGATTCCACTTGCCCTTCTCGCCCCAGCGATAGCCGGACGAGCCTAGCGGGCACACGGCCTCGCCGCTCAATTCATCGATGCCGACCGTCTTCCAGTCCGGCTTATTGGTCTCGCCCAGCGCGTCGGGGAAGTCCGCTGCGCGCACCATGCGATCGGCGACATAGCGCCCGTTGCGCGGATAGAGCCGCACCAGCAGCGGCATGTCGGAGTATTTGCGCAGGTACTCGGCGAAATACGGCGTCTGCCGATCGAGGTGAAACTCGCGCATGATGACGTGGCCCATCGCCAGCGCCAGTGCTGAATCCGTGCCCTGCTTGGGGTGCAGCCAGAGGTCGGCGAACTTGGCCGCCTCGTTGAAGTCCGGCGCCACCACGACGCTGCGGGCCCCGCGGTAGCGCACTTCCGTATAGAAGTGCGCGTCGGGCGAGCGCGTCATCGGAATGTTGGAGCCCCAGACGATCAGGAAGCCGGCATTGTAC
>CAZHWA010000233.1:0-4471 GCA_964536175.1 uncultured Terricaulis sp.
CCTCGGCCAACTCAATCCGGGCGCCTCAGTCTCGGTCAGCGGCAATAATCGCACGGTGACGGCCGGCAATCCGGCGCTCGATCCGACAACGGCTGACGCCATCGATGCTTCGGTGGAGTGGTATTTCGCTGACGGCGCGCTGTTGTCGTTCGCCTACTTCCTCCGCGACATAGACAGCTTCGTGCAGACCGTGCGTGAAACGGCGCCGTTCAGCGGCAACCCGCTTGGCCTTCCCGACAGCGTTGCGGTCGCAGCATGCGGCGCTACGCCAGGATGCAGCCCGGCTGCGGACTGGCAGTTTAACCTGCCGCGCAACACGCCCGGCGGTCCGCTGAACGGATTCGAAATTGGGCTGCAATTGCCGTTCTACTTCCTACCAGGTGTGTGGTCGAACTTCGGCCTCTTGGCCAACTACACGTCGGTTGAGTCTGACGTGGATTATGTAAACGCCACCGGCGCGGTAGTGTTGACCGGACCGCTGGTTGGACTCTCCGAGGAATCTTACAACACAACGCTCTACTATGAAGACGATCGCTTTAGCGCGCGCGTGTCGGCAGCGTATCGCAGCGATTATCCGACCACATTGCCTGGCCGCAACGGCAACGCCACCGAGGCGACGGCCGAGACTTTGAATATCGACGCCGCGGCGCGCTGGAACCTTAACGACAATTGGGCGCTCACGTTCGAAGGCGTGAACCTGACCGACGAATTCAACGATCAATTCCTGACGCCCGACGATCGGCTCTCATTCTATCACCATTATGGCCGCTCGTTCTTCGTCGGATTCCGCTATACGCATTGACCCCTGACACCTTCCAACACGGGCGCCGGCTCCCGCCGCTTGGCGCCCGTTCTCTTTTTAACGGGCGAACGCTGCGCGCGCCGCCTGATCGAGGCCCGGCGGGGAGAGCGGACCGTAGTGCAACATGGCGGCATGAAAGCGCCGCGCGTCGAACGATGCGCCCGCAAAGCGCTGCGTGCGCGCGCGCAGTTCTGCTAAGTGCAGGGCTGCGATGCCTTGTGCGGCATACGCGCCCGGTTGTGCGCACATGCGCACGACATCGTCTTCAATCGTGACAAAAGCGATGCTCTCCCCTTGCAGCATGCGCATTTCTTCAATCGCGCGTGCCCGGCTCCAGCGCATGGCGTGCATGCCGGTATCAGCAATAACCCGGGCCATGCGAAACAGCATCCAGTGCAGATAGCCGATGCGCGCCAGCGGATCGTCGATGAAAGCGCCGGCGTCGTCGGCAAGTTGCTCTGCATAGCAGGCCCAGCCTTCGGCGTAGCCAGAGGCGTACCGCGCCTGCAGTGCGGGGGCCGAAGCGGTCTCCTCATGCTGCAGCTGCAGAATATGCCCGGGGATAAGTTCGTGGTGCACGACGCTTGGCAGCGTCCAGCGTGGCCGCGGCGCGCCGAGATCGACGTAATAAATCGAGTCAGTGCGTCCGCCCGCTGTGCCGTTGGCTTCGCGCCCATTGGGGATGCGTCGGACTTCGGCAGGCGCGTCAGACACGCCCTCGATACGTTCTGCAAGCAGCATGCGCGCGCGGCGGAGCCAGCCGTTCATGTCAGCGACTGCCGCGGCTTTGCCGGCGTCGTCTTGCGCCGTGAGGGCTTGCCGGTCGCGCAGTAGCCCGCGCAGTCGTTCAGACGCGCTGCCATGTGCAAGACCGAGCGATTGCATTGTGGCGTTCAGCTCGGCCTTAAGTTCATTCGCGCGCCGCAGCGCGCGCTCGTGCGCATCCGGCGGATCGATCGCTGCGCCGAGATGGAATTGCAGCGTCTGCGCGTAGAATTCCTCGCCGCCCGGGAATTGCCAGACGCCCGCATCGTTCGGCGCCCGCGTACGCAGCGAGCGAAGCGCCTCCAGCTGCCGCGTCAAGGCGCGGGCTAGGGGTTCGTAGCGATCGCCCTGGACTGCCCGCACGCGCGCCGCAGCGGCTTCTACCGCAACGAGCGTCGCATCGAGGAGAAAATCCGGGGCGACGACGCCGGCCCGGGCGGCGGCCTGCATTCGATTGGTATTGTGCTGCACCTGGAGCGCTGAGTCATCGGGATCGTCTTCCTGTCGCATCTCTGCGGCGCGGCGATAGGCGCCGTACCGATGGGTGACGATGTAGGGCAGTCCGTTAAGTCCCCATGCCCCACGGGCAAGCGCCGCTTCCGCCTCCGCGCCCGGCAACACCGCCTCGTAGAGGACGCGGCCTTCGGCAGTCAGGCGCGATGGGTCGAAGCGACGTAGCAAGAACGCGCGCATACGCCGCGACCGCAGCGCCAGGCGGTCGAGCAGATCGCGAAACTGGGCATCCGCCGCCGGGTCGGGCCCAGGCGTTGGCGCGCTCGCACAGCCGACGAGCGTGCTCGCGCCGGCGAGAAGCAGCGTGCGTCGGTCAAGCATTCAAGCGCATCCTCGCTTCGAGGATACGCGACCACGTTCACGCGCGCAGCGGCTATGGTTAGTGTGTGTGAGTTTCGCGCGTCAGGCGACCGCGACGCCGCTGGTGGGCGTTACGGCGGCGCCTTGCTCCTGCGGGTCGCGCAGCACGTAGCCGCGGCCCCACACGGTTTCGATGTAGTGTTCGCCGCCGGTGGCCGCCGCCAACTTCTTGCGCAGCTTACAGATGAAGACGTCAATGATCTTCAATTCCGGCTCGTCCATGCCGCCATAGAGATGGTTGAGGAACATTTCTTTGGTGAGCGTGGTGCCTTTGCGGAGCGAGAGCAGCTCCAGCATCTGGTATTCCTTGCCCGTCAGGTGCACGCGTTGGCCGGAAACTTCGACCGTTTTCGCATCCAGATTGACGACGACATCGCCCGTTTTGATGACGGAATGAGCGTGACCTTTGGAGCGGCGGACGATGGCGTTGATCCGCGCGATCAGTTCGTCCTTGTTGAACGGCTTGGTCATGTAGTCGTCGGCGCCGTAGCCGAGGCCGCGGACCTTGGTGTCGATGTCGGCGGTGCCGGAGAGAATGAGGATCGGGGTGTTCACCCGTGCGACACGAAGCTGCTTCAGCACGTCGTAGCCGTGCATGTCCGGCAGCGACAGATCGAGCACGATGATGTCATAATCGTAGAGCTTGCCGAGATCGATGCCTTCCTCGCCGAGATCGGTCGAGTAGATATTGAAACCTTCGGACTTCAGCATCAATTCGATGCCCTGCGCAGTCGCGCTATCGTCCTCGATCAACAGAACTCGCATTGAGACCTTCTCCACGACGGCATGAGAGCCGCGCCCCGGCCCAGTTCTTCACAGATTCGCATCCTTACCCTTTAAGAAAGGTAAATGTGCGAACTGCAAATCACGGTGACTCCTTGTGAATCCGTTCGCGACTCGCCGTCAACACTCGTTAAGCGCAGCGCTGCGCAGAACTGGTGAGATTCCGCAGCCGAATCTTTTTTGATGCGGCGACGGGTAAACGTCGCTTAACCATGCCCCGGCACTTCTGATGGCGATGGCGTCCGTTCTTTCAGCTCTCGCGCGCGACATCGAAGCGCTCGATCCGCGCCGCTTCGAGGGCCGCGTCACCGGTCTGTCAGGCGCGCTGATCGAAGCGACTGGGCCGATGGAGGCGCTCGCGCTGGGCGCGCGCGCGACGGTGCTCGGTCCTCGCCTCACGCGGGCGGAGATTGTCGGCTTTCGCGGCGACCGCGCGCTGCTTGCGCCCTACGACGCCATTGAAGCCATCCGTCCCGGCATGCGCGTTGCGCTTGAAGGCGGAGCGCAGAGCGTCAGGCCGTCGCGCGCCTGGTTGGGACGCATCGTCGATTGCTTCGGCCAGCCGGTGGACGGGCAGGGGCCGCTGCCGCCGGGTCTCAAGCCCCATCTCGTGCGCGCAGCGCCCGTGTCGGCGCACGAACGCGCACGCGTGGGCGGGCGACTCGATGTCGGCGTGCGCGCGCTCAACCTGTTCGCCGCCATCTGCCGCGGCCAGCGCATGGGCGTGTTTTCAGGCTCGGGCGTCGGCAAGTCGGTGCTGATGTCGATGCTGGCGCGCGGCGCCGCCGCTGACGTCATCGTCATCGGCCTCGTCGGCGAGCGCGGCCGCGAGCTGAAAGAATTCATCGAAGACACGCTCGGCGAAGAGGGACGCCGCCGCAGCGTCGTTGTGGTCGCTACCTCCGACGAAAGCGCCGCGCGCCGGCGGCTGGCGCCGCATATGGCCTGCGCCATCGCCGAACACTTCCGCGATGAGGGCCTCGATGTGCTGTTGTTGGTCGACAGCGTCACGCGTTTCGCCATGGCGCAGCGCGAAATCGGCCTGTCCGTCGGCGAGCCGCCGACGACCAAGGGGTATACACCCTCGGTCTTCGCCGAACTGCCCAAGCTGCTCGAACGCGCTGGGCCCGGCCGCGAAGGCGAGCTGGGCTCGATCACCGCGTTGTTCACCGTGCTGGTCGACGGCGACGACCATAACGAGCCGATCGCCGATGCCGTGCGCGGCATTCTCGATGGTCACATCGTCAT
>CAZHWA010000234.1:0-4460 GCA_964536175.1 uncultured Terricaulis sp.
GGCTGTCGATTGTTCTGTCGTCGACATAGACCTGATCGTCATAGGCCGCGTCCATCAGTTGGTCGCGGCTCTTCACGTAGCCGGGACGCTGGGCAAGCGCTTGCAGAATTAGAAATTCCGTGACCGTCAGCCGCACCGGCTCGCCCTTCCAGGTACAGGCGTGGCGATTAGGGTCGAGCGTCAGCTCGCCACGGACGATGGGCTTCTTATCTCCCGTTTCGGCGCCGGCGACGCCAGCGCGAGCCCGCCGCAGCAGCGCCTTGACCCGCTCGCTCAACAACCGCTGGGAAAATGGCTTTCTGATGTAATCGTCGGCGCCGACATTAAATCCCACCACCTCATCCATTTCTTCGTCCTTGGAGGTGAGGAATATCACCGGGAGGTTGGAGGACTGGCGCAAGCGGCGCAGCACCTCGACCCCATCCATACGCGGCATTTTGATGTCGAGAATGGCCAGGTCCGGCGGGGTTTCCGTTAGCGCCGTCAGCGCCGCAGCGCCGTCCGTGTAGGTGCGCACCGTGTGCCCCTCGCCTTCGAAGAAGACCTTCAAGGAGGCGAGGATGTTCTCGTCGTCGTCGACCAGGGCGATCGTGGCCATCAGGTGATTACCCCAATTCTTGCTTCGCTGTAATGAACTGGTGAGGCCAGTCTTAGCCATCAATAAGGCAGAGGGAAACATGTTCCGCTTGGCGGCGATCCGCCTCTCCGGAATGTGACCGGGGCGGCGCAGCGGTCTTCGCCAAGTCGGGGGGCAGAGAGAGCTGGCTCGACTCCCCAATTGAACGGGCGCACGGCGCCGCACCGGGTTCAGTGCGCCGCGCCCCAGGTGGCGCCGGCTTTGGCCTCTACCGTCAGCGGCACGCTGAGCTGAACGGCCGGTTCGGGCGCGGCCTGCATCACCTCGCGCGCGAGCGCGCAAAGCGCGTCGGCCTCCGCTCCCGGCGCTTCGAACACCAATTCGTCGTGCACCTGCAGCAGCATGCGCGACGCGAGGCCCGCCGCCGCGATCGCTTCGGCCACGCGCACCATGGCGCGGCGGATGATGTCGGCGGCGGCGCCCTGGAGCGGGGCGTTGATGGACTGGCGCTCGGCGAAAGCGCGCTCCTGCATGTTCTTCGACTTGATGCCCGCGACCCAGATGCGCCGCCCAAAGATGGTTTTTACATAACCGTTGGCGCGGGCGAAGGTCTTGGTCTCTTCCATGTAGTCGCGAATCCCAGGGAAGCGTTCGAAGTATTTCTTGATGTAAGCGCTCGCCTCCTCGCGCTCGATGCCGAGATTGCGCGCGAGCCCGAAGGCGCTGATGCCGTAGATTATGCCGAAATTGATGGCCTTGGCGTTGTTACGGATTTCCTTCGGCATGCCTTCGATCGGTACGCCAAACATTTCCGAGGCTGTGCGCGCGTGAATGTCGACACCGTCGGCGAAATCCTGCTTCAACTGCGGAATGTCGGCGACGTGCGCCAGCAGCCGAAGCTCGATCTGCGAATAGTCGGCCGAGACGAGAACGTTGTCCTCTTCGGCGATGAATGCCTCTCGGATGCGCCGGCCTTCCTCGGTGCGAATTGGGATGTTCTGCAGATTCGGATCGTTGGAGGCCAAGCGTCCTGTTGTGCTGGCGGCGAGTGCATAGGTCGTGTGCACGCGCCGCGTTTGCGGATTGACGGCCGCCTGCAGCGCTTCGGTGTAGGTGGAGCGCAGCTTCGACAGCTGGCGCCATTCAAGCACCTTGTTCGGAAGATCGTGTTCCTCAGCGAGCGTCTCTAGAATGGCGGCATCCGTAGACCAGGCGCCGGTTTTCGTCTTCGAGCCGCCAGCCAGCTTCATTTCGTCGAACAGGATCTCGCCGAGCTGCTTGGGCGAGCCGATGTTGAACTCGCGTCCGGCAAGGCCGTATGCCTCCGCCTCGTATTGCAGCATGCGCTGGGCGAAGTCGCCGGACAGGCGCGACAGCATCTGCGGATCGATCTTGATCCCTTCATGCTCCATCGCGGCCAGCACCGGGGGTAGCGGCCGCTCCAGCGTTTCGTACACGGCGATGAGACGCTCGCGCGCGAGTTCGGGCTTCAGTTTCTTCCACAACCGCAGCGCTGCATCCGACTGTTCGCACGAATACGCCGAGGCCTTGTCGATCGGCACAAGGTCGAAACCGATCTGACTCTTGCCGCGGCCGACAAGATCGCTGAGCGGCGTCAGGCCATGCCCGAGATGCTTCTCGACCAGAAAGGTTTTGTCGTGCGGATCGAGCCCGCCATAGAGCGCGTACGACATCAGCATCGGATCGTCGTACGGCGCGAGCGCGACGCCATGCTTGGCGAACAGCGCGATGTCCCATTTCACGTTCATTCCGACTTTGAGAACGGCGGGGTCTTCGAGGAGAGGTTTGAGCAGCGAGAGCACGGTGGCGAGGGGGATCTGCTCCTCTTGGACCGCCGGCGTCTCGCCGGCGGCTTGAGCTCCGCCGTTGCGATCCGCCGGCGGGGACGCCGGCGGTCCAAGCGGGGTTGGAATTTCGCTCGCAAACAATTCCCCCGCCCTCGGATCGGCGCCGCGGTGCGCGAGAGGGATGTACATCGCGTCATTGGCGCCCAGCGCGAGCGAGACGCCGACGAGATTGGCGCGCATGGCGTCGAAGGAATCGGTTTCGGTGTCGATGCCCACCACGCCCTGCCGGCGCGCGCGGGCGATGAATCGCTCAACCACCGCAAGTTCGCGGCCGCACTTATAGGCCTCGCGCTTGAATTCTCTTTCTACGCCCTCAACGATCGGACCCGTCGTCGACGCCGGGGCGGCTGCTCCGGCAGCATAGCTGGCGACGATCTCGGCGCCTTTCTCTTTGGCGAAATGCTCGCGCACGCGCCGGCCCAGAGTGCGGAACTCCATTGCGTCGACGAATTGTAGCAGCGTTGAAGGCTCGGGATTGCGCACGGAGAAGCTTTCCCAGGGCTCCTCGACCGGAACGTCGTCCTTCAGCGTGACCAGGGTCTTTGAAAGCCGAATCTGCTCGGCGTGATCGATCAGGGTCTGGCGGCGCTTGGGCTGCTTGATTTCGTTGGCGCGCTCCAGGATGGCTTCGAGCGAGCCAAACGTCGCCAAGAGTTCGGCCGCCGTCTTCGGGCCGATGCCGGGCGCGCCGGGAACGTTGTCGATGGAATCTCCGATGAGCGCCTGGGCGTCGATCACCTTGTCGGGCGCGACGCCGAACTTTTCGAACACGGCTTCGGGCCCGAGCGCGCGGTTCTTCATCGGATCGTAGAGCTGAATAATGCCATCGACGACCAGCTGCATCAGGTCCTTGTCGGAGGAGACGATGCGCACGCTCGCGCCTTTGGCGGCGGCGTCGCGCGCATAGGTGGCGATGAGATCGTCGGCCTCGTAGCCGGCCATTTCGATGCACGGCAGATTGAACGCACGCGTGGCGTCGCGGATCAGCGGAAACTGCGGTACGAGGTCTTCCGGCGCCGGCGGACGGTGCGCCTTGTACTCCGGATAAAGCTCGTTGCGGAAGGTGATTTCGCTCTTGTCGAAAATGACGGCCAGATGGGTCGGCGCCTCCGGCCCCTTCATCTCGTTCAAGAACTTCCACACCATGTTGCAGAAGCCGGCGACAGCGCCGGTGGAGAGCCCGTCGCTCGCGCGCGTCAGCGGCGGCAACGCATGGTAGGCGCGGAAAATGTAGCCCGAGCCGTCGATCAGATAGAGGCGGGGCGCATCGGATTTGGCCATCGCGCCTATCTAGAGAATACAAGGCGCGCCGTCAGCCCTCAGGCAAACAGCTTGTTGTAGTCCAACGGCTGGCCGCGACGGGCCCAAAGCGCTTCTGCGTCGGCCTCGTTCAGGAAAGCGGCGGCGGCGTCCCGCACCGTCTCCATAGCCGCGTTGAAAATCGCGGTGGCGGCGGAGAGCCGTTTGACGCCGAGCGCCTTCAGCTCCGCGAGTTTGGGCAAGCCGGGACGCGCCATCACGTTGAGCGGAAGGCCCGCGCCTTCGGCGACAGCGGCAATTTCTTCCGGTTTGGCAAGACCGGGCACGAACAAGCCGTTGGCGCCGGCGGACTTAATTGCCCCCGCGCGGCGCAGCGTTTCCCCAATCACCTGCTCCGAGGGAACGAGCTGCTTCAGAACGACGTCCGTGCGCGCGTTAATGAAGAGGTCGACGCCGGCGCGCTCGGCCGCGGCCCGAGCCGCTTCGATCTTCCGCACGTACAGCTCGTGCGGCGCTTTGCCGTTTTCGAGATTGATGCCGACCGCGCCTGCGTTGACGAGACGCGTGATGGTCTCGCCGATCTGGATGATGTCGTCGGAGTAGCCGGCTTCGGCGTCGCACGTAATCGGCACGCTGATCACACGGGCAATTTCCTCGATCACGGTCGCCAGCTTTGCTACCTCGAGCTTGTTGCCGTCCGGCGCGCCGTGCGCCCAAGCGACGGCCGCACTCGATGTGGCGATGGCTTTGGCGCC